>CAYSWL010000163.1:0-4546 GCA_964434745.1 uncultured Candidatus Bathyarchaeia archaeon
ACACCCTATCCTACACTCTTTCCCTACACGACGCTCTTCCGATCTGAAAGAGTCAATTCACCTTTCTTCCACATAACATAAACCGCTTCGGAAGCATCATTAAATTTTAACCCGTTATCTTTAACAAGTTTATCTACCAGTTCAGGAAGCTTCGGATTATCTAGCGCCCTCGCTTTATCAAGAACCATTTTTTCAATATTTGTATTCAACGATTAATCCCCTGAAACTGATAACCTGTTAGAACAATAACGCGTGCAATTTTTATATATTCCTTATGCTTAAACATCTTAATTCTGGTATCTGAGTGAGGGTATGAAAGCTTCAAAACAGGTTATAATAATTCTGCTGTTGTCCGCGTTAATCACGTTGGCAACTATTTATCCAGCTCAAGCACAGACTATAGATTCTGCGCAAACCGCCGTACATAATGCCTATGAAGCACTACTTGAGGCTTCAGCAGCTGGCGGTGATGTAACTGAGTTAACTGCTCAACTTAACCATGCTTTAAATCTTATAGCACAAGCAAACACTCTTGTATTATCTGACCCAGTAGAATCACAAAAATTAGCCTCGCAGGCTCAAGACATAGCTAACAACGTAACGGTAAATGCACCTGAAGTAAAAGAAGCCGGTATAGCACAAAACCAAATATCAACAATAATATTGGCTGGTACTGTAATAGCCCTTATAACTGCAGGCATACTCGTTTACATTTTTGGCCAAAAAATTATGTGGAAAATTTGGTTAAAATTACGCAGTAACTACCGTGTAACTTCAAAACCCTCTGCGGTAAATCAGAAAAATAACCTAATAATAACTAGCAAAACAGTGTGTGCCGCATTTCTAATAGTAGTTATAATAATTGCTTCATTTACTATTGCAACATCATATTTTCCTAATACAACTGAAACCTTCTCAGAATTAGGAATATTAGGGCCAAATATGAATTTAGGTGATTATCCATCAATAATTGTTGCAGGCGAACCCATTAACCTATATGGATATGTAGGTAACCAAATGGGCAAACCTATCGATTATACTCTGCTTGTAAAACTTGGAAATAACGAAACAGCCATTAACCCTGCACCTGTAGAAGCAATTCAGCAATATGAACAAATAGTGCCTAATAATGGAACTTGGCTTTTCCCAATTAACTTAACTTTAACACAAACTGGACTTAATCAACGTTTAATCTTCGAACTCTGGATATATAATGAAACAATTAACCAGAATCAATATCACAATAGATGGGGCCAACTTTGGCTTAACGTGACCTCGCCCGCAACTTAAAAATTAATCCTGTATATATTCAAGGCAGTTTAGGAGAAGGGCAAAAGTGCATACACTCGCCTTTAAGATGCTTTTCCGAAGAAAAGGAACAGTGTCAACCATTTTAGCTATCGCCCTTCTAATAGCACTTCTCGCATCAGTAAATTCTCTTATGAACAACGTCAGCGCTCAAACTAAAACACTAAGCCAGCTAGCAGGTATTGGGAACTCCTATATTATTACCCGCACGGATGCACAAGCGTTAACAGATGGCCAAATCGATACTGCAATAGTCGACATTGTTAATAGTACTCCAAGTGCAAGTTATGTTATTCCCCAAATAATGCTTTCTGCCTCTTTATCTTGTGACTCTGGCACTTACAACGTTACCCTACGAGGTGTAGAAAGTGTCCGCGACTTCTGTAACGTAAAAAAGGCAGTTATCAAAGGTTCGATATCAGATACTGAAACACAAGTTAATGTCGGTCGAATTCTATCCCAACTTATACATATCAACATAAACGATACAGTAACGTTAGCCGTTGCCGGCAAGGCCTTACCTTTCACAGTTGCGGGGATAATTACTACATCTACTCAAAGTGACTCTGAAATAGTCCTTCCAATAAAAGCCATCAATATCTTAACAGGCAATACTGGCACAGTTTCTTTTATTGAATTCGCTCCAAAAAATCTTAGTATAGCAAGCTCTTTTCTTAATAATCTTAACAGCCGCCTACCTGAAAACATAAAAATAACTCAAATCCAGCAAGTTGACGCTTTTGCTTTAGATATCAATAATCAAATTCTTTCATTTCTAAATTTATGGTCAATAGTTATCTACATTGTAGTTATAGCCGCTTCATATGTAGTTGCAAGTCGTCTTATAACTGAAGCTAGCTACGAGCTGTCTATGATAAAAACGTTAGGCGCCAAAAGACGGGTCCTATTTAACATGATATTCACTCATACTTTGGTAGTAGCCTTCTTTGGTGCAGTTCTTGGTGTAGCAATAGGTATAGCTGGCGCGCAGCTAGCAGCAACTGGTCTTCGATGGGTATCTACAAGTTTAGCAGTAGACCCTTTTTTAGAGCTTAATCAAGCATTATTAATTATTGCTTTAGCCATAATAGCTTCATTTATTGGCTCACTTTTTCCGGCATTAAAAGCGGCATTTACAACATCTGTGGAGGCTGATTTATGAGTCTGCGCGGATTTAGATACCTGCATAGAAATCGTGTTTTAACTCTGATTCTAATTCTTACACTTACTTCTACGATGTTTTTAGTCACTGCTTTTAGCTTCCTAAGCTTATACAACGGATTTACTGAATACATAGGTGAAGAGGATGGAGTTATAGCTCTGCATGGCAACAGAGGTAGTACACCGTTAACAACAATAGTTCCTACATACTTGTCTGAAAATGTTAGTAGATTGAACGGTGTAATAGCATCAAGTCCTGAAGTTATAGCGCCTGTTACTATGGACGATATAGCTGTATTCATACGTGGAATAAATCCTGAAGAATTTACTAAACTAACAACTTTAACCATAATAAACGGGGAATCACTGTCCATAAATGATTCTGCCGCAACAATAGTTGGTAAAAACCTTGCTCATAAATTAAACCTACACGTAGGTGATAAAATTCTCGTCTACGGTCTATTGTCTAAAACATATGCTGAGCTTACAATAAAAGGCATCTATGCTTCAGAGTCTATAATAGACGATGAATCTCTCGTACCCTTATATGTTGGACAATGGCTAAGGGGCATTAGTTATAATTACGTCAGTATAATTCGCATGAAACTTGATTATACCTTAACGAATATAGATACAATTTATGACGAGTTAGCAAAAAACTCTACTGTAGCCACTCCGGCTCCTACCTTATCGCCTACTAGTAATACAAATCCGAAGTCTCTTAACGAGCTGATTCCTTACGCGAAAATTGGTTTTAAAATAAGTGATTTAGGTATAGAAGACACCAAAAATCTTATGGAAGACTATCTTAGCAGTTTCGGAGTCACTAAAAATACTCTAATTATTTTATCAGTTATCGTGCTAATTTTCTCAAGTGGAACTGCCATATGTGCATTAACACTATTTATAGATCAGCATAAACGTGAAATCAACATACTTCGGATGGTAGGCGCTTCAATACAAAGAATTAAACTTGATCTAATAGCTAAAGTTCTATCTTGGTCACTAATCTCTTCGCTATTGGGCATAATATTATCATTTAGTATACTTTTTATTTTTAACCAAGTTAGTAGCCTCCAAGTACTATCACATAATATAACTTTTAGTCCTGATCCGTTAATAATAGCTGCCAACTTCGTGCTGATTTCACTGCTTGTTTCACTGCAAATACTTCGCTCGGATGTGAAGCAATGAAGAAAATAGTATTATTGCTAGGAATAATCTTGCTGTTTGCAGCAGGATTGCGGTTATATCCCTCCCTTATTAGCGAGATGCCATTTTCAACAGATGCCTGGTCACCTATAAAAAATGCCGAACTTCTAATGCAAAATACGCCCATTGCTCTAAACGATAAAATTTTTGATGGCTATAACAACTATTGGCCTATTAACAGCATATTTGGCGCATTAATATCTGAAATTATTCTACTTCCACCAATAGATTCTATGCCACTACTATTTCCAATAGTCGGTGCGTTATCAATTCTAATCTTTTATGCAATAGTGAATATTTTTACTGGCCCTAAAATTTCCCTTCTCGCATGCTTACTTTTCGGTACCGCTTTTTCTCATACTTACTTCACAGCAGGTATAACAAAAGAAACCTATGCTAGTCCCATATACTTGTTATTGATTTTTGTATTTATACATCCTCGTTTAGGCTCTTCAAAACGGGTTTTCTTATTTACTTTAGCTACTATTGCTCTTTCATTAACTCATCATCTGACCTTACTTTTTGCTTTTTTTATACTTCTAAGCATAGCACTTGCAAAATTTGTCGTCAACATAAGAAAAGGTCTACCAGTAAATAGACTAGAGCTTCTACTAATTTTCATTCCAGTATTAGTTAACATACTATACTATGAATTATACGCCAATGCCGGTATGGGATTACCCTTTACAATTAGTGATTGGCTCTCTATAGCCTCATTCCAGTTACTAGCATTTACTACTGCAATATTTATCGCTCTAAAGCCGCCTGCACCCAAAAACTCCCAACTTTACCTTATTGCCCTAGGTTCAGCTATACTCGCAGGAATCCTATTAATAGTGAACTTGAATGCAACTTTAGTGCCTGG
>CAYSWL010000164.1:0-4545 GCA_964434745.1 uncultured Candidatus Bathyarchaeia archaeon
CAAGACAGAAGGAATAATACTGAAATATGGTTGTAATTAATAATTCTTATTGAAAAAACTATCCTTTAAAAATTGCACCACAATTATGACATCTATTTTCTGTTACAGGTATTAATGCACCACAATATCTACAAGGAATCTTCACTATTTCGCGCTCTTTTATTACAATTTTATTTTCAGAGTTTTTTGTGCCTATGGGTTGCAAAGATAGCAAATATTGATTCAATTTTTGACAAAATTCTGAAGACCCGCTACTTTTGACTACACAGTAATTTGGATAATCTTCCAAAAAAACTATAACATTCAATGAAGAAAAAATTCCTAATCTCTTATTTGCTTCAACCTTATTCGCCAAAACTGATGTTTTAAATCCTTCCCCTTGAAACCAATTTTCAATTAAAGGAATCAAGTCGTATATATTATGTCCATTTAATAATAAAGAAGGCAAAATTATTGCCCTGACTATTTTTGTATCTTCTTTTTCTTATAGAATCTAACAATTGGTTGTAAATTTGCTCTGACTATGCGCCTCATTTGTTTGCTGCGTGAAATTATCTTGGCTATTGGTGGACTTAAAGTATAATAAAGATTTACTAAGCTTCTGCCTAGATGTTTTGTAAGAAGTTTATCGTTACGATATTCTCTAAGAACATTAATTTCAGTGGACATTGAAGTGCCGTAAGCGGCTGTTGCTATAAAACAAGATGGAACATGTTTTTGACAATATACGCGGTCATTTTTTACTCGACCACAATTGCTACAAACAAACTTGCCACAACTACTACATTTTCCAGCCATTTGACTGGTAGGTTTTTTTCTTCCACAAACGTCGCATATGTATTGTGGTTCACTCATTAATGGACCTTGATAGTACATCCAATACTCCTTCTCAGGTTTATGTGATGCTATTAGTTTATAAAATTTTATATTTGAAAATATTAATTAGAGATTCAGGAAGAAAATAATATGCCTAATGAAAACAAAAAAACTGAAAAATGCTTTAAATGTGGCAGTATATTGGAACTATATGAATTGGACATGAATAAAGAGATTAGAATTCTAAAGTGCGTGGGTTGTGGTTTATTCTATCTTGATAAAAAGGGTTTATTGGGTTGGAAAACTCAAAAAGTCAGCAAAGACCCTTCACGCCTACTCTATTAGCAGGTCATTTTTTTATTTTACATTATTCCAGATGGCAATTTTTCTAAAAAGCATTAATCAAATTTTATCATATCCTGCAAGTTATATTGAGACTTTCGGCTCAGATGAAGCAAGACTATAGGGACAATGCCAAAATCAAACCCGTACATAAGGAAGTATTGGTGACTTCAAAAACGCGAAAGAAAAAACCAACAACAAAACACACACAAAGTCAAAAACAAACCTATCACTAAATTTTTGCGATTCTTGGAATCCACTCTTTCTTTTCGTTTCTGAGATATTTTGCGAACAGCAAAGTCTCTTCATTGATCAGTGTCTCAAGGGTTTGTCTTTCTCCAACTTTAATCCGAGGTACATCTACTAAGGTTTCAAAATAATTATTTAGCTTCAAAGTGAAATTTTTTGTTTGGTCATCTTTTAGGTATTCTCTTTTTCCCTTCTTTTGACCTGAAAGTTTCTCAGTCTTAAAGGTAAAATCTCTTTTAGCTAACGCTTGACAGTATTCAATGAGAAAATCATCAATCAAGTAACGATATAACTCTTGAAAATCACAAACTAAACTTGGCTTTCCAAACTGTTCTGAATGCAAAAAACCCAAGTAAGGCTCAAGTTTTGCACCAATCAAGGCTTTATGTACTTTCCACGCTAGAAGTTCATACGCCAAATTGAAAAGATTATTAATACCATCATAAGCTTTGAACGTCTTTCTACCATCAGGTCTAATCTTCTCTGGAACTAACTGAAGAATCTGTTTAAAGTAAAACTGGCTAAACTTTGCTTCAATCTGCATCAATCTCCTCCTAAATACCACAAGATTCTGCGGGTCAAGTTCATCAATTCTTAATTTAAATGAAGTATCAGTTTTCAAACCAAACTTTTTCAAAACAGCGTTTTGTCCTTCAATCTTGCTCTTAACAAATTGTTTAGCAATTTCATAAACTCTATCATCTTTAAGAGCCTCATACTGGCAAACCCTAGTTTTAACGTGACTATCATCTTCAAGACTCTTGAGCATAGCAACAGGTTTACCCTTCTGAGTAGTAATTAATACATCAATATCCCAAAAACCAAGAGACGCTAAAGCACCTGTCGAAACAAAATTACCGCTTCTTAGAACAACCTCACCTATTTCTTTTTCAAACAACGGAAAACGCTCAATATTGCCTTCCTTATTCTTTACTGTGAAGCATCCTTTTTCCATACCAAGGTATGAGCCTTGACTATCCAAGATTATTTTTTGTGTCTTTGAACCTGTCACCATTTTTCAGGTCTCTCCTTCTTTGCTAATTTTGCTTGTTAATGATTTTTCTTTAAGTAGTAACTCAATTTTTTCAAAAATTTTCTCTTTGTATTTGGGACTTCTACGACAATTGTCGGCTATACCTTTTTCCAACATTCTATACATTGGATTCCCAATAAATTTCCAGAATTCAGCACCTGATTCTTTCTCATCTATTTTTAAATCGTATTCAACAAACGCTCTTAATTCGTGCAAATTTACTTTTATTACTTCGTTTAAATCTTGTGTTACTTCTTGGTCTAAGTCTTTTTCAGTGAGTTTTGCAAAGTGCTTTTCTGAATCAAAGACTTCTAAGTTCTTAGACCAATCCAACAACTCTTTAGAGACTTCCTCAAAATCAGTACCAAAAATAGACATAGTTGCTTTGTTTAAACTGTATACTACGTTTTGTTTTCCTAATTCCTTTGTTACAATTAGTTTTTTCTTTTTGAGATGTCCCAAATGATCGTTGAAAGTTGGTCTAGAAACAAATGGTTTTCCCGAGGCAGTTTTTGGGTTTAATTTTATTACTTTGCGGTATAATTCGTTAAATCTTGCTTTTTTGTAGATTAGCAATGTTAAATATATACTTGAACAGATGTCGTCTAGTTGACTGACTTTTTCTGTTAGTTTATCTATTTTCTTGTCTTTGTTGTTTTCTGCCAAATTATTCTTCCTCTACACCAGTAGATTTCCAGTAGGTAAGTAACCTACCAGTAGTTTTACTACTACCTTAAATAAAAAGATTACTAAGTAACATCTGATAAAAAATGAAAACAATAAACGAAACCTTCACTGAAAAAGAGTTTAAAAAACTCCAAAATGTGAAAGGAAAAAAGAGTTGGCATGACTTCATCATGGAGTTGTTAAAATGATGAATGTCTGCAATAATCCCCTATGTAAAAAAGAGATTCCTGATACACTGAAGTATTGTAGTGAAGATTGTCTAAGACAAGCTTTAGATACAAAAAATGTACAAAACAAAAAAATAAAGTCTGAAGAGAATAACCAAACAAGTAATTTAGCTAGTGAGGAAACGCTTTGGCTTGGTCAAGACCGCAGAAAAAGAGCAACAGAAACAATACTGCGATTAGCAAAAGAACTTTGTCCACTTTCTCTTAAGCGGTTTGCTTGTATAGTCTCATATAGAACTGGGTTATCTATTCGAAAAGTAACTGATGATTACCTCGAAGTTTTGCTAGAAATTGGTCTACTAAAAAGAGAGGATAACTTGCTTTATTTTAACGAAGCTAAAAAAGAGGAAACAGCAGTTGAGCCAAAAAATTAGCCAAAAAATTGAGGAGTGGAAACGCTATGGGCAAGTTATTGTCTATAGAGATACAAAAGGACGCTTCTTAAGTTGGGAAAAAATGCAGACTAATCCTTTTTCTCACAAATATGGAGGAAAGCGTGTTGCAGTCTATGGTTTTTGCTCAAATGATAAAGGTAAGCGTTCTCGCAGATACGAGTTCATTGGTAGCGGAAGTGAAATCAGTCGAGCTATCGCAAAATCTTGTTATGTTGTTCCTCGGAGAAGGTTTGTAATTGTGCGTGCTAGCGAATTTTTGCGTAATCCGTATCGTTATGGTGTAATGGGGTATTGGCTTGATAGACCAGAAATCAACTCCTAGTTTACCTGTTCTTGGTTATTCTGATACTTCAACGGTTAAACTTGACTTTGACGATGTATCTTTTAGAATTGTTAAGTACTGGTCTTTTAGGGCTACGAAATGGTTTAAGCTTGGAAGATTCATGATTTTAAAGTCTAGCAAGAATCATTATCATGTCATTTTTGATCGTCCTGTTTCTTGGAAAAAGAATATTCATGTTATGGCTTGGGTAGCCCTTGAATCTAGAAATGCCAAGTTGACGGATTATCTTATTATGCAATGTATAAAAGAGGCATCTACACTAAGAGTTTCTAATAAGGGTGAAAAACCATCACCGAGAGTTGTTTTCAGCTATAGAGTACCTGAAGCTGAGATACTTCGATTCTTGCAATTGAGAAGATTGATTAAGCAAACATCTAATTTTTGAGACAATCCCGTTTACTCAACTCTCTGAAAAGATTCCATCGATATTTTTCTATTTTTAATATTCATGTT
>CAYSWL010000165.1:0-4542 GCA_964434745.1 uncultured Candidatus Bathyarchaeia archaeon
CTACATCAGCGTTTTTTACTGCATAACTGTTACCGTTAAAAGAAACTGCCAAACCGCCATTTTGTCGTACAAGTTGGAATGCTTCAACGTCGGTTATGCTATCACCAATATAGATGACTTCGGCGGGGGTAATATGCAGTTTAGAGGTAACATCTTTTATAGCTTCGGCCTTCTGTGGGCCACCAATAGTTTTAATCTCTGAAAATATTTTACCGCAACTCATGGAAGCAATTTCAGTCCAGAAAATCTGGTTTAACCGTTGAATTGTTTCTTGGTCTTGGACTGAAAAATCACTAATAGATTGAACGTTATCAGGAATAGTAATCATAGACATTGAGGTAAGCTCTTTTGCAATTTCTTGAAGCCTTTCTTTCTCCTGCGAAGTTATAGTATAATTGTCAAGTTGAAGTCTTGTACAGTAGGTGTTCTCAAAAGGAAAATGTATAGCATTACAAAGAGCACGTATATAATGTTCATAGCTTGTACTTACTATAAATGCATCAGAAGAATCTAATATTTGTCGTAATGCATCTTTTGTGTCTGCAATAAGAACAATATTTTGTTCAGAAAACTCCTGCATTTTCTTATCTGTCACATCAAAAGCTTTGAAGAAAGGTAAAATGAGCTTAAGTGTGCCGCCAGCAGAATAGTCTTCTTTCTTTACCACATCAACTAGGATATCATCATATTTACTTACAAGGGAAAATATTTTATCCCCACCGGGGATGAAATGCGCCGTTAATTCGAAGGCATTATCATTTTTACTTATAGGGCCTTCGCAGTCTGATATAAAGATGTGTTTTACCATTTAAGCCCTCAGCTGATTCATATGCTGTATACTTTTAGTTATGTGATGCTTTGAGGCAATATCAGTACGGTTCCATAATCCTCCGCCTTTAATGGCGTTAGCACCTTCTTGGCTAATAATGCGAGCCGTTTCAATATCGTCGCCTATGCCTAACACACCTACAGCGCGAGATTTCAAAGCATATATCCCATTAGTTCTAATTTCCATTGATCCAGGATATATACGGATGTTATCTCCATACTTGCGAGTTAGAGCGTAAGCAGCAGTAAGGTCCACAGGCATTTCAGCAGCTCCTTTTGTTACCATATCTGGATACGTGTCTGCGTAACCGCCGTAGCTAGGTGGCACTTTGTAAGTTAGAACAGTTGCTGATTTTGCTACGTCAATATGGTCAAGTTTACCGTCTATCATTTTATAACACAAATCAACAAAATCGTCGTTAATTATTGGGAAAATGTTAATGCTCTCAGGATCGCCAGGGCGACTATTAATTTCAAGAATTTTTGGACCGCCACGGGTGTGCATAAAAGCTAGATATAGTGGTACACCTCGTAGTGCTGTGTCATCACCAATTTTTTTACTCCATCCATTAAAGATTTTTTGCGTTAGCATAACTTCAGCTTCGCGGTCGGCTATTGTCATGAAAGGCAGGTGGTTTTTAGTGTCTTTATAGGATCCCATACCGCCGGTGTTAGGTCCTTTGTCGTCATCAAACGCACGTTTATAGTCACGTGTGTCTGGTAAAGGAATAAGGTGTTTACCGTCACAGAAGCTCATTGAGCTGGATTCTTCTCCATCGACTTTTTCTTCTATAATTACAGCACTATACTGATAATTTGACATGAAGTGTTCAAAAAGTTGCTCTCGCGTGGTGAAGTGGTCACCCCAAACACCTACGCCTTTACCTGCTGTTGGCTTATCCGGCTTCACTGCAACTTGGTTATTCAACTCATCAAGCCAAGAATATACAGATTTTCGCACATCATCTGTGCTACTATAATCAGCAGGGTTAAAAACTTTAAATCTAGGGTTAGCTTCAGGAGCAATTTCTTGAAAAAGTAATCGTTGTTCTACTTTGCTTACTTCTATGGCGCACTTTTGCTTAGGACAAATAACTGGTATACCTAAGGACTCTTCGATAAGGTCTCGCAATCCATCAATTATTGGTTTTTCTGAGCCTACAACGACAAAGTCTATGCAGTCTTTGTTTGATTGCGCAAATTTGTATATTGCTTGAACATTTAAATCAGGAATGACTACATGTTTAGCTGCTTTTTGAGCGTTAAACGGATTACGCTGTTTATCTGCGATGAAAAGTTCAACGTTATGGTTTTGGCTTCGGCTTAAAGCGTCAACCATTGCGGCTTCTCTTGACCCGTAGGAAACGACTAGTACGCCTGTTTTTTCCATTAGCGAACAACCTTATTTTAGAGAAATACTAGTTTGTGCCTTAATTGTTTTACCACTGAATATTTTGAGAAGCATCACCAGTCTCGTAAATTCGACCCTGTTCTTTGTAGCCTTTTAGGAATTTTTGCTTCATATCATCAGCAATTTGCTGAGCGACAGGTGTTGGATATTTGCCAGTTATACATGCTAGGCATAATTCGTCTTTGCTACAACCTATTGCTTTAACCAGGTTATCTATGGATTGATAGCATACAGTGTCAGCACCTATGATCTTTGCGATTTCCTTCTCATCATGGTTTGATCCGATTAGTTGCCCATAGTTAGACATATCTATGCCATAGAAACAAGGAGAAATGATACGGGGAAAAGTAACGAACATATGAACTTTTTTGGCGCCAGATTTACGAAGCTTTTCAATGACAACTTTGGTAGTATCTCCGCGAACGATACTATCTTCAGTTATAATAACACGTTTATCCACTACCTTAGAACCGAGAACATTGACTTTGCGATCAATAGTAGAGTAACGATCATTATTTAATAGTATAAACGCACGTTCTGTGACATAGCGGTGTCTGCGGTTGGCACGTTCCCACCGTAAACCTGATTCTTCGTGAACACCCATAGCAGAGTCATCTCCCGTCTCAGGTACAGACATAATTAAATCCGCATCTTTTGTTACATCAGGAAACTCTTTGACTATGTTACGTCCAAATTCTTCGCGGATTTCGTAAACGTATTTGCCGTTAAAACGTGAGTCGGGACGGGCAAAATAGGC
This sequence comes from uncultured Candidatus Bathyarchaeia archaeon, assembly GCA_964434745.1. Lineage (GTDB taxonomy): Archaea > Thermoproteota > Bathyarchaeia > Bathyarchaeales > Bathycorpusculaceae > JADGNF01. The sequence goes on from CAYSWL010000165.1 coordinate 2,997, forward strand.
ATATTCAAAAGCACAGAAAGCCTTACGAGGTTTTTCAATTAATTGCTGACGTTTAAAACCATCTTTTGTTACTGTTACCAGTTCGCCTGGTTCAAGTTCAAAATCACGTTCAAACCCGTTTATGTCTAGACTAACAGATTCAGATGAAAAAGCAAAAATGGAATGAGTAAGACTATGGCCTGCAACAAGTGGCTTGATGCCGTGAGGGTCTTTAAAGGCAAAGAAATCCCCATCGCCAGTAATACCAATTACGGAAAAAGCTCCATCTAGGCTTAGCATAACGTTTTTTACTGCTGAGGCAAGGTCTTTGCCATCTTTTAATTCAACTAATAACTTGTTGCATACAAGATCAGAGTCGCAGATACAGGTGAAATCAGGAAAATGTTGAAGGATTTCTTGTTTAAGTTTTAATGTATTTACTATATTACCATTGAAGGAAACGGCCAATTTTATTTCATTAGCTTCTGCAGTCACCGGTTGTGTTCCTGCTACAATTGATTGATCGTCACATTTTCCTGATGTTGTATATCTAACGTTTGAAATACCGATACTGCCAGGTAGTTGAACAAACCATTCTTGAATGGCTGAAGATTTTATCTTAGGCACAAGGTCAAGATTTTTATAAGTGTGGAATTTTCCCTGGTTGAAAGTTAAAAAGCCGTGTGACTGATGACCTCTATGGTTTTGAGCTCGAAGACCCCAGTATACAAATGGGAATACTGGTTCATTTTCGAAGTTTATTGCTCCAAAGACACCGCAGCCTATGTTAATTTCCCCTGCAACGGGCAATACTGCAAATGCTACTTTATGAGCCTTTAGGACATTTTCAAGTAAAAATCCATGAATAATTCGAAAAAATCTAAAAAAAGATGCAGCTTTTTTGCGCGGGCAAATTAGACATTAAAAAATTTATTAGGTCAGTAAAAAGGTTGTAATTGAGTGAAAGAAAATTATGGAGTGAGTCTTATACGGTCTCTTGGATATAGTGAGACTTCACGTATGTTCTTTTTACCTGTAAGTACCATAGTTAACCGTTCTAGCCCTATTGCCCAGCCTGCATGTGGAGGCATACCGTAGTCGAAAGCTTGTAAGTGGTACTTGAATGATTCTGGGTTTAAACCTTTTTCATTCATGCGTTGGATTAACAGATTTTTATCGGCAATACGGGTTCCGCCTGAAACAAGTTCTATCCAACGCCACATTAAATCGAACCCTTCGCATAGTTCGGGTTTTCCATCACGCGGTTTAATGTAAAAAGCTTTAGCGGTGGTTGGCCAGTCGGTAATGAAATAATAATACCCACGATCTTTGCCTAACGCGCGAAATGCGGGTGTTGGGATGTCTTCACCCCAAGGAATAATTATATCCTGGCTTTTAAGGTCGTTAAGAATTTCATCATAAGTAAAACGTTTGAATGGTAACTCAGGAACTGTTACTTTGTATTTTAATACACTAAGTTCTTTGGCACAGTCTTCTTTAATTGCCTTACAGGTATGGTGAATTACCTGTTCAAGTAGACTCATAACATCATCTGCGTTTGCGAATG
>CAYSWL010000166.1:0-1096 GCA_964434745.1 uncultured Candidatus Bathyarchaeia archaeon
CTTTATGGTACCAAAACTACACTTATGAATTAAGTTTTGGCCAAATATTTGACTATGAATCACCAAACCAACACGGAGCAATAGCATATCTTTGGTCCCGCGTAGGTTCAACCTGGCATATGCACGATGCCTTCACAGGCAACTACATATTAAGCATTAGCGGTGTACCAAGCGGATATATTACCATGGGTCCAGTAGGAGAAATTCTAGTATATACAGTAAATACAGCAAGAAACACAACTTCTCTTTGGAATTCAACCCGAGCAATTCATCCACCTGGCGAACAAACATGGTACTGGAGACCAGATAACTACCGTGGACAAACAATCAACGGATCAAGAGGTATCCAGTGGACTACCACTATACCTCAAGTTACAGGAGCAGGAAACTCTATTCAATGGCTAGATAAAGAATCAGAAGTATTCGTTACAACAGCTACACGACAACTCCCTGAAGAAGCACTACCAACCTTTGTACATGTAGCTTATAGCACAAAAACTGGCGAAATGCTCTGGGCTAAAAACCGAACTAACATCGGCACCATGTTCTATCCAGTATACATAATGCCCTACGGCGGAATCTATGCCCTACCAATCAGAGAAACCAAACAATGGATTGCCTGGGATATGCTAACTGGAAATGAACTATGGCGTACTGACCCAATTGAAGACGACTGGGGAATGTATGAAGTAGGAGGAGGCTTTGCATATGGCATGTTCTTTAGTGCAGGCTGGGCTGGCGCAGTACATGCATACAATGCAACAACAGGTGACCTATTGTGGCGATTCTATTCTGGCGACGCAGGACTAGATACACCATATGGAAGCTGGGCATTCTATGGCGCTTCAATAATGGCAGACGGCAAAATCATCATCGCACACAATGAACACTCACCAAACGTACCATTATGGCGAGGTATGAAACTTTGGGTAATCGATGCCTATACAGGTGAGGGCATATGGAACGTTTCAGGTGCATACCAAGCTGGACGAAACGCAATGGGTGCATTAGCAGACGGGTATATAGTAACTCATAATGCCATGGACAATCGTATCTACTGCTTTGGAAAAGGCCCAAGCCAAACAACAGTTAGTGC
>CAYSWL010000166.1:1196-4536 GCA_964434745.1 uncultured Candidatus Bathyarchaeia archaeon
TGTGAAATGAGCGGTGTTTTCGGAATAAAATGGACCCCTCCATCTGAAGGTACCTATAAAATAACTGCAACATTCAAAGGTTCAGAAGCCTACGGCAACTCATATGCTGAAACATTCATAGGCATTGACACTTCAGATTCAAGCATAACACCAACTACAACACCCACATCAACATCAATAATAAACCCTGAACCTACAGACAATCCAGCAACGACAACAACAGCCTCAACATCACCCTCAGCAGCTCCAGAAACAGGAACAAATATCCCAACAGAAACAGTGCTTATCATAGGCGCAGCCATAGTTATAATCGCAGTCGTTGCAGCAGCCGCAGTACTACTAAAAAAACGTGCATAAACACAAACAAAAAATCAACTCTTTTTTTCCTTTTTAACGTAAAACAAAAAATGCAGTTAGATTGAAATCTGTTGTTATTTATGCAGTTTTAAGGCTTCTTGCAGGAGTGCATGTAGGGCATATTTTTTGGAATATTTTTAAAAAATGAGTATAGGCACAAGTTGAGGTTCATTCCCATAACTTTTTGTTAACCGCATAAATTGCAATTACTCAAATGTTAAATATATCTTGAATCGAAATTGCAAATCAGTAGGAGGAGATAAAATGAAAAAAGAAATTGAAAAATCTCTTGCTGTGTTTATTTTGATTTTAATATTAGCTATTCCCGCCATAGCGTTAATGCCGTTGCAGACTAACGCGCAGCAGTCTAGTGCAATCCTTGCAAGTAATACTTACCTTGTTGTTTCACCAAACCCTATTGGTGTTGACCAAACTGTCAACATTATGTTCTGGCTTGACAATAGCCCCCCACAAATCTACAGCGATCACTACTACGGATGGAATTACACACTAAGCATCACTAAACCAGACAGTACTACAGAAACCCAAGGACCCTATGAATCAGACCCTGTAGGCGGATGCTTCATTGCATACACACCCGCACTTACCGGCGTATACAAATTCCAAGCCACATTCCAAGAAGCTACCATAAACATAACCAGCGGATCAATGCCCCGAGGAGTCTACACATGGGAAACAAGCAAAAGCCGCGTAGTAGAGCTAACCGTACAACAAGACCAGATACAACCATGGCCAGAAGTTCCACTACCAACAGGCTACTGGTCATACCCAATAAGTGCTGAAAACCGTGAATGGTATACCATAGCAGGCAACTGGATAGGCGCAGGCAGCCCAGCATACTTCACCAAAGCACCTGACACTTCACACATCCTATGGACCAAACAGTTAACCTTTGGAGGAATCTCCGGAGAAGCAGGATGGGGAATAAACTGGTACACCGGCTTACTTTACGAAAACAAATTTAATCCAAAAATCATCAGCGGAAGACTATATTACAATATGTGGACAGGCCCTGGAATGTTCGCATCAAACGTACCGCCAGGCGTAATCTGTGTAGACATGGCTACCGGAGAAGAAATTTGGCGCAACGAAACTATGCCTCAAATAGCAGCCGCGCAGATACTACGGTTTGATTCAGGATTCCAATCGGGAACAACCGCATACCTATGGACAACCTCAGGCACTTCGTGGCTAATGTACGATGCCTTCACTGGACAACATCTAACCACCTTTAGAAACGCAAGCGGCGGATTAAGCCCTGTACATGGACCCAACGGTGAATTCTTAATTTACTCTCTAAGTGGAGCGACTAACAGATTAACAATGTGGAACTCAACTAAAGCCATAATACCTGTTGACCCCAGAGAAACATCTGCAACCTACAAACCCTGGGTAATTAAAGAACGTAACTGGGCAGACGGCATACAAATGAACGTAACAGTACCAGATGTTCCTGGAACGCAATCAATACAATTCACAGACTATGCTAACGGTGTAATAGTTGCCCAAGCAACAATAACCGGCTACGGAGTAACCCCAACATTCGTACACGTAGGCTATGATACAAAAACAGGTGCAGAACTATGGGTCAAAAACTGGACAAATGTCGGATGGGGCGCAGGCGGACCCACAAGCGCAGGACTGCTTACCTTTACTCAAACAAGAGGCGAAGGCTTCTATGCATTTTTCCAAAAAGAGACAATGCAATGGCATGTAATTAATATAAAAACAGGCCAAGAAAAATGGGTAACACAACCCCTTAACACATTCACCGACGACGACTACTCGGTCTATGATTGGTCTGCTCAGATAGCATATGGGAAACTATTCACAACTGGCTATTCAGGTTGCGTTGTTGCTTTCGATTTACAGACTGGAGATCACTTGTGGACTTTTGACCAAGGCAGCAGTGGATTAATGACCCCCTATGGAACATGGCCAACTTTTGGTGGCGTAACAATAGCTGACAACAAAGTATACTTCGGAGTAACTGAACACACACCAAATACACCTATGCTACGAGGCTATAACGTCTACTGTATTAACGCTGATACAGGTGACCTGCTATGGAAGATGCCAGGATTCTTCACCTCTATGGCAATCTCAGGCGGAAAACTAGTAGGCTATGCAGGTTATGACAACCAGATTTACTGCTACGGCAAAGGATTAAGTGCAACCACAGTTGATGCCCCAGACATAAACGTCCCAGCAGGTTCAGCCATAATGATTCGAGGTACAGTCACCGACCAATCACCAGGCCAAACAGCAGTAGGCATCCCAGCAGCCGGCACACCAGCAGTATCAGATGAAAGCATGGACGCATGGATGGCGTACCTTTACATGCAACAACCAAAACCGACAAACACAACTGGAATAAGCGTGCAGCTAACAGCAACTGACGCAGACGGCAACGTGGAAAACATCGGCACAACCACTACGGATGCAAACGGAAAATACGGCATTGCTTGGACACCCAGAACCCAAGGCACATACCACATTAAGGCAAACTTCGAAGGCACAAACTCATACTATAGCTCTGAAGATAGCACATACATTGTCGTAGGTGCAGCGCAAACAGAACCCGCACCCACCACAACATCAACCCCCACACAAACCACCTCACCAACTATAATTCCACCTACAACCACTGCCACAACCACTTCACCATCAGCAAGCATTGACAATCCAAGCAGCTTCCCAACAGAAACACTCCTCATAATAGGAGCAGCCATAGTCATTCTTGCAGTCGTCGCAGCAGCCGCAATACTACTAAAAAGACGTCAATAACCAAAAAAGCTGTAAACAAAAACAACCCACTTTCTTTTTTTAACACAAGTTTATTAAAGCAATACGAATAAACAAGCAGCAGGCTGAAAGGGCTTTGGCCAAGTAAGCCAACTTATTGGCTATTGTTCAATGGTCTCTCACTGTCTCCATAATTGCCAAAGCCCCAGCAAACCAA
>CAYSWL010000167.1:0-4506 GCA_964434745.1 uncultured Candidatus Bathyarchaeia archaeon
TGCATTAACAGCTCCACTTTGCTATGCAGCAACACTATCCAAACCAAATGTTACACTACCTAGCGGATGGGAATTAGCAGATGAAACCGCTTACCCTGATGCAATCTCAGAACATGACGAACAAGGAGCAGGTGTAGTAGAATATCAAGACTCAGAAACCTATGATTTTGTAATGATATTCTATGAAAACGCACCTTCTTCAAGCTATACTGATGCACAATTAAGAACTGAAGCTGAAGACATCTTTTACAGAGACCACGAAGAACTTGTACTATACGATAGCGGCGTTGAAACCTTTGCAGGAGTAACTACAGGATACGCTAAAGCATACGATTCCGAATACGGCATCTACCAACTAGAATTAGTCATGATTAAAGGCAACTACTACATGAACATATACGCAGCCTATGATGCATCATCTACAGAAGCTGAAAACAATGTTGAAGCTTTAATCAACAGCATCAACACAGACACTGGGCTAGGAAATACGCTCTTTATGATAATTGGCATAATTGTTGTAATAATAGTTGTAGTAGTGGTCGTATTGTTACTTATGAAACGCAAAAAGAAAACTGCGTATTCACAAGTCCCTACATATCAAAGCAATATGCCAGTTCCCCCACCACCACCTGCTTAAACAAAAAAGATAAAAAAAAGTCCGCAAGGACACCTTACTTTTTATTTTTTACCAAAAAGAAAAATTATGCACCTCAATTAATCATGCCAAGTTATATATCGGACTTTTTCAACTGACTACGTAAACTTGAAGGGAATAAAATGTTGCCAAAAATTGTCAAATCAGATACGCTTAAGGAATATTCAACTCCCGAACGCTGTTTTATCTATGAAAACTGCGGAATCTCTACAGAAAACCTAGATGTATCTATTGCACGCGCACGAGTCGAACCAGGAACATCTACAAAAACTCATCATCTTAAAGGGGTACAAGAAATTTACCTAATTACACAAGGCCAAGGCAAAGTTGACATTGAAGGCATTGAACCAGCTAATGTTAAGGAAGGCGATACAGTTATTATCCCTGCAGGTAAAAAACAGCGCATAACAAACACGGGAAAAACCGATCTGATATTCTATTGTATATGTACGCCAGCATTTACCCAAGACTGTTACCATGATGATGAAGCCGAAACATAGACCAATTCAGGGTTCTTAAACTATGTAGGATTGGCTTCTTCGTCTATCCCTTTCAATATTCTCTTCAAACATGAATTCGACGATTTGATCTCTCAAAGGAGTCCCAAGTTCGAATAAATCTAATGCTTTCTTAACGTCTTTTTTACTTGGCTTTTTTCTAGGCACGTTTCCAACCCTTTCTGGATTACCCGACGGTTTTAGTCTATTAACGGCAAATCCAAAAGAACTAATATACCCCACACATTCAATGCTTTGCTACTGTTACCGCACAGTCACACATTAACACAAGCCCTAAACAGCGTACACTCATTAACAATTAACAAAAAGTTGAAACCTAATCGATAAATCTAAAGTTAAGCAAACCTATAAGGCAACTTACCCTAAATGAAATAGAATTAAACAATCAAATCACATATTCATCACAATTATTTGATATGGCACAACGAATAAGAACACCGGGCAACGCTAAAAAATCGAAGCGATAGAAGTTAAATAAACATGTTCTTTATGCTAGGTTCATCTTACCTATAGTATAGTAATAGATAATTTAGTAATGATATTAAACTAAGCAATCACCCTTAAAGTAATAGTGATATTAGTTTTTAGTGCTACGAACATAGAATTAGTTATTATTTTTATCTTCGTCAACTTCAAATGCTTCATTATCTTGTCAAGGAGAAAACTGGACGATAAGTTCGTTTGGATGTAATTTACTTTCAACTATTGTTTCAGCTGCGTTTATCAATTCTCATCAACTACCTAAAATTTTTGATGAATTAAAAAATGGAGCGTATAATTTGCACATAGTTTAGATGGGTTGCATATGTGGACGTATTTTCAGTTCGATAATATCAGATCGTTTGGGTCGTGTAAGTACATAATACACTGCATCTGCTACATCTTCGGCTTTAAGTTGTTCAAGGTTAGCTTGACGTTGCCTTTGCTCTTCTACGGTAAGAGGATTCATATCAGAACCTGTTTCGCCTGGTTCAATAATAGATACACGTATACCCATTTTGTAGACTTCATTTCGTAAAGCCTGTGTAAGACCTAAAATACCTGATTTGGTTGCAACATAAACTGAACTACCTGCTTCGTGCACATCTGCACTCATAGAGCCAATGAAGATTATTTGACCTTCACCTTTTATTTTCATGCGCTGAATCGCCTCATGCGTCATATACATATAACCTAGCAGGTTAGTGCGAACAATGTATTCCTGATCAGCCATATGCATTTCATCTATAGTACCTGCGCCTAAAGCGGCATTATTAATTAGTATGTCTACACCACCAAGCTTCTGGTCCGCAGTTTCAAACACTTGTTCTATATCTTCTTTTTTAGATACATCAGCAGTTAAACCTATAGCCTCATTACCTTTTGACTTAATTACGTTTAAAGCATCATTAAGTGGGGTTTGTTCGCGACCAAAAATTAAAACTCTCGCTTGGCGTGAAGCAAGCAACACAGCAGTTGCTCTACCAATGCCTGTTGTGCCACCTGAAATAATTACAGATTTGCCGGCTATATTTACGAGTTCTGAGTTGAACTGAGTTTCTAACATCTAAAAATCACAACGTATTGCTATTTTTTTAAGTAATTAAAATATCAGTGTCACAGCTAACAACAAAGTAAGGACAGATTCTTTTCTAAATACGCTTAATTGCTTTATATTAATTAGAGGCATATGAAAATATTTTAGCCGCGGGCAACTTTTTTGATTTAATCAGAATTAACCTAAGCTGACATAAGACGCCAATCGTTAGATGTGAAACTTTTGAAGAATCCAATTTTGATTTAATTGAAACTATAAACATCAAACCATAAACAAATATTTAATGGGTAGTTGTTTCAGTTAGATCACACAAAACAACCAGAATCATTTACAAAAAAATAATTAGAATGAAAATTGATAGCTTGTTTATTTTTTAGGTAAAAGCTCGCTCAATTCGTAGCTGGCTCCACACATTACAGTATCTGCGCCGCCATAGTATAATAGTAGTTCATTATCACGCAGTACTTGGCCGCAGCTAAAAACTACATTAGGCACCTGCCCATATTTTTCGTAATCTGTTTCAGGTTTTAAGATGGGTTCTGGAGAACGATATAGAACATGTTCTGGATCATCCTTATCTAAAAGTGCCACGCCTAGTGAATAAATTCGGTCCAGACTTACACCATGGTAAATAAATAGCCAACCTTCATTAATTTTAAGAGGTGGACCTGCAGCTCCAATTTTCCAAGAGTCCCATTGATGTTCACCAGGACCAAAAACATACCTTAAGTCATACCAACGCTTGAGGTCGTTTGAGCGGGCTATGCATATGTCTGGTTCTAGTCTGTGAAACATTATGTATTCGCCTTTGATTTTTTCAGGAAATATTACAGCGTCTTTGTTATGGATACCTGGAAAAGCTAGATGTCTTTCACCCCATCTCCAGCTTTTTTCTATAAAGTCGCTAACTTTTATTGATGAAAGACCAATCTGGAAAACTCTATGCTGCGCGTGAGTACCGAATGCTGTGTAGGCTAAAATGTAGGAGTCATCGACTAGGCTTAAGCGTGGGTCTTCACAGCCTTCATTTTCGCATTCGTTTACTGGACTAAATACTGGTAGAGGTAATCGTTCATCAATGTTATAGCCATCTGATGAAGTTGCTAATCCTAAACGTGAGATATTATCTGTACCCATTGCTCGGTAAAGTATGTGAATTTTATCATCTAAATCTACTGTTGCTGCATTAAAAACGAAACGTGACTCCCATGCATGAGTACCTATGGGTTCAAGTATAGGATTATTAGGAAACCGTTTCATAAGTTAATACGCTTCCAAACGATTATTTCACATCAGCCCAGTTAGTTGATCTAAAATATATCTAAGAGAAATTAAACCAACCAATCGACCAGCCTCATCAAGTACAGGCAGATGTCTAATTTTGTAAAACTTCATTATCCTTTTTACTTCATCAAAAGAAGTATCTTCATTGATTGTGTGCACATTTCTAATCATCACTTTTTCAATTGGTACATCTAAAGGAATATTCTGGGCCACAACTCGTATAGCATCACGTTCTGTAAATATTCCTTCGCATCGCTGAGCTTCATCAACAATAATTAATGAACCGATATGCCGCTTAGAAAGAAGCTCTATACATTCCCTAATCGATACATTTCTAGTGACAGTAATAACGTCTTTGATCATAAGATGCTGAGCTAACAAAAAATTGCCTCCAACTTTAATCTAGACTGCTCCACAAATATAATAGCTTCGGACCCCAATTTATCAGAAAACTAGAAATGCAATTATTCATGCTTGAAAAATTCATAAAAATACAAGTTTTGTATTAGTAT
>CAYSWL010000168.1:0-4493 GCA_964434745.1 uncultured Candidatus Bathyarchaeia archaeon
TCATACTGCTTAAGGCAGGAGTAAGAGTACCTGCTGATGCTAGACTTATTGATGCGTCAGGTTTAGAAGTAGATGAATCAGCGATAACTGGTGAACCATTCCCTGTAACCAAAGATTCTGACGCAATTTTACCTGAAGATACAAGGGTAAATGCTCAATTGAATATGGTATTTTCAGGTACCTTAATTACACAAGGACATGCTAAAGCAGTAGTAACAGCTACAGGAAAAGAAACCGAATTAGGCAAAGTAACAAATATTACTAGAACTGTAAAGGAACCTAAAACACCACTCCAATTAGGTATGAAACAGTTATCAAAAACACTCATTTGGGTTGCGCTTTTTTTCAGCATAACAATACCAGTCTTGAGTTACCTTCGCGGGTTACAGCCAGATCCCCAGACAGCAGTACTTTACGGCCTGTCACTTGCATTCGTTGTCATTCCAGAAGAGTTGCCTATAATAATCACGATGATTTTAGGCGTCGGAGCTTTTGCATTATCTAGAAAAAACGTCATAGTTAAAAAATTACAGGCAGCAGAAACATTGGGAAGTACAACTGTTATAGCTACAGACAAAACAGGTACAATAACTGAAAATAAGATGCACATTGATAGCTTCTATTTTGATGGAAAACTCTTACGTAAACGTGAATTTGGCCAAAACGAGAAAGAAGCACTCAAAACTGCACTACTGTCAAGCAGCCCGATTAATGAAGCAACTTCAGAATCAGCACTCAACAATCCTATGGCCCAAGCAATTCTGCTAGCCGTTAAAGAAAATGGTGTGAACTTAAAACAGCTTCAACAATTTTGGATTTTCAAAGATGAGATAAGTTTTGATCGAAAACGTAAATTTGGATCTTACATTTACCAACTTGGAAACTCACATATAGTATTATCCAGTGGAGCCCCAGAATATATCATTGCGAATTCATCAAAAATACTTCTACAAGGCCAAGAAACCCTCATCACTGAAGAATTACGTAGCCAGATTAACGCGGCAATATCTATCATGGCACGAGCTGGGCATCGATTAATGGCGTTTAGTTATCGTAGAATAACTTCAGCTCAAATAACCGAAGGGCAAAATATTGAGCAGGATATGGTTCTAGTTGGCATTATCGGTTTTATTGACCCACCGAGAAAAGAAGTTCGAGGAGCCATAAATCTTTGCCAGCAGGCAGGCATAAATGTTATGATGATTACAGGTGACCACCCTGAAACTGCACGTACTATAGCATCTCAGGTAGGTATCCGTAATGCTAGAGTGATAACCGGTGAGAATATTGCTAAAATGAGCGATGATGAACTACGAAAAGCATTAAAAGACACCTTTGTTTTCGCTCGAACTACACCAGAAGATAAACTTCGTCTTATACGGCTATTACGTGAAAACGGGGAAATTGTTGCTGTTACAGGTGATGGAATAAATGACGCTCCAGCCCTCAAAGAAGCACATATAGGTATAGCTATGGGTGCTCGTGGCACTGATATAGCTAAAGAAACCGCAGATATGGTTCTTGTAGACGATAACTTTGCCACAATAGCAACTGCAGTTAGAGAAGGCAGGAAAATGCTTGCCAACCTCACAAAAGGAGTACGTTATTATTTAGCATGCAAAGTTGCTCTCGTTACCAGCTTTTTACTACCTATAGCATTAGGTGCACCACTACCGTTTTCACCTATCCAGATAATTTTATTAGAGGTGTTTATGGACATTGCAGCTTCAGCAACCTTTGTGGCAGAACCTGAGGAAGAAGGCATTATGAAAAACCCCCCAGCAAAGCTACATGAAAAGTTTCTTAACCGCAGTATGATGGCTAGCTTACTCTTGGGCGCTTTAAGCTTGTTCGCAGCTGTTTCAACTACTTTCCTTCTTACATGGTATCAGACAGGAGACATTACTTTAGCTCAAACTATGGCTTTTGCGACGTGGATGATTGGACATATCTTCCTTGCATTAAATTTCAGATCAGAAAAACAACCCTTACAAAAACTAGGTTTGAGGTCAAACAAACTGATGTTGCTGTGGGCGCTGATTGCCGTTGGAACGTTAACTGTGGTAACAGCATTTCCACAGGGTAATCCGCTAAAACTTACTAGCTTGAGTCTACCTAATTGGGTGATAGTGGTAGTAGTTAGCTTTGCGGCGACGTTTTGGATGGAAATAAAAAAACGTCGAAAGAATTAAAACGGTCTCTCAGCTACCCTGCTCATATATTACAGCGTATAACAGGAATATTAAATGCAATAAGATTTAATTTGATGCTATATAAAATGTAGATTTGGGGAATGAGATAGGTATGCCCATAAAATACTATGATGCACCTGAAATTAAAAGGCAAGTTGACCAACTAGCTGAGGAATGTGAATTTTATCATGTTGTTCCACAGTATGTTTACTGCATACGGAGCAGAGGCTCTAAAGCTAAACGTACTATTGCACGCATCCACGGACTAGGTAAGGTTTGGCAAGATGTACTCAACATACCAGCTGCATATACTATTGAAGTTATAGCGGAAATCTTCGATAAAATGAGCCCTGAAGATAAAGAAAAGACCCTGATACATGAACTTATGCACATTCCCGGTGGCTTCTCAGGCGGCTTTCGACCACACAAAGGGTATGTAGAACGTAAAGATGTTGAACATGTCTATAGTACATTAAAAAGAAAAAGAGCTACAAAAAACAACTTAAAATAGATAATATAAACCGTTAACGTAGTTTCATGGTGAAGGTTTTTAAGCAAGAAAATGCCACAAAAAGGAAAAGCAGAATAGTGGCAAAGTTTCCACTTAACAGAAAGTAGGTTGCTGAAGTGAGAGAAACACTCAAGCTTCAAATAGCAAAGCATTACAATCAGAAAAATGAGATGCACACTGCATGAAACATGTTCTAAAGAGCTTAAAACATAACGGGATTTACGTTCCAAAATATGTACCGCAAGAATTCAGCATCAAAATCCAAGGGCAAACCATAAAGCTAAAACCAAAAAGCGAACAAATGGCGGTTGCTTGGATACGTAAAAGACAATCTGCCGCATCTCCTCCGGATAGAGTATTTATGAAAAACTTCATGCGTGAATTTCTTGAAAAACTTAAGCAGGAAAATCCCACGCTCCAATTTCTTGGTAATTTTACTGCTGAATATTTACAGAAAATTGATGATAGTGGAGATGAGGCATGCAACCCAAATAGTCCTATCCATCAAGACATTGACTTTTCACAAATTATTACTTATGTTGAAGCCGAGAAAACTAAAAAACTCAGTCTAACTCCTGAGGAAAAGAAAAAACAAGCTGAAGCTAGAAAGACCATTCGAGAAGAACTTAAAGCTAAATTTGCAGTTGCCGAGGTAGACGGTCAGATTTTAGAAATTGCCAACTGGACAGCTGAACCGTCCTGTCTCTTCGCCGGTAGAGGTGACCATCCTCAACGTGGAAAGTGGAAAGAGGGCCCATCTGAAGAAGATATTATACTTAATCTACCCAAAGATGTGCCAGTACCACCAGGCAACTGGAAAGGTGTTGTCTGGGAGCCTAACAAGATGTATGTAGCTAAATGGGAAGACAAACTTACAGGGAAAATAAAATATGTCTGGTTTAGTGACAACGCCTTCTTGAAGCAGAACCGTGAAATGGAAAAGTTCAAAAAAGCAGAAATGTTAGGTAAACAGATAGGCAAAATTGAAGACTATATACTCAAAAATTTGAATAATAAAGATGAGACGCGTCGAAAAGTTGCAACAGTATGCTGGCTCATATTGAATCCAAACATGAGGGTTGGTGATGAAAAGGACCCAGATGAAGCCGATACAGTAGGTGCAATAACACTTAGAGCTGAACATATTAAAATTGAAGGAGACACATTGCATTTTGACTTCTTAGGCAAAGACTCTGTACGCTGGATAAAACATGTGCCTGCACCACCAGCAGTAATAAAAAACATTGAATACTTCTCGAAACACAGCAAAGAATACCTATTTGAAGGCATCGACTCAAAAAAAGTCTCAAGATTCTTAAGTGAAAAAATGCCAGGCTTAACAGCTAAAGTATTTCGTACCTGGAGATGTACAAAAACTGTTAAAGAAGAACTTGAAAAAAGCGGCGTTAAAAAAGAAGACCCAGACTACGTTAAGAGTTATGCAGCAAAAATGGCAAATCTCAAAGTAGCAGAAGTAGCAAATCATAAACGTAAAATTCCACCCAATTTTGACCAGCGCATAGCAGACAAAGAAGCCCGCCTTAAAGAACTCCAAGCGTTGTTAATACAAAAAAAGAAAGATGGCAAAAAAACTGAGGCTCTTGAAAATCGAATTGAAAAAGCCAAACGCGATATTGAGATAACAAAACTCACACGTGAATACAATCTGGGCACTTCACTTAAATCATATATTGACCCCACTGCGTACGTTAAATGGGCAAAAAAAGTCAAATACGATATTGAGAAATATTACCCAAAGACTTTACAGAAAAAGTTTAGCTGGGCATTAA
>CAYSWL010000169.1:0-4486 GCA_964434745.1 uncultured Candidatus Bathyarchaeia archaeon
CTCTTCCGATCTTCCTTACGGTGCATTTCAAGCATACAGTCAATCTGCTGCTTACGGCATGGTATATTCGGGAATGGTTGATGGACATATTTATGCACATAATACGACAACAGGAGAACTAGTCTGGAAGTATTATAGCGGAAATACTACTTCAACTGCTTATGGCACTTGGCCTTTCTGGGGACCCATAGTTATAGCTGATGGAAAACTTTATAGTTCTACTGGAGAGCATACAACCGCCAACCCGATGCCGTACGGATATTCACTTTATTGCTTGGATGCACTAACAGGTGAAGTAGTATGGAACTACCCTTCATTTTGCAGTTATACTTTTGGTTCTGTAGCAAATGGACAAGGCATATCTGCAGGAATGTTATGGTACCAAAATAATATGGATGGCCGACTTTACATGTTTGGTGTAGGTCCAACTGAAACGACTGTTACCTCGACTCCTAAAGTAGTGCCAAAAGGAACTAGTATACTTATAGAAGGTACTGTTACTGATCAATCAGCAGGTTCTAAAGGTACTCCGGCAATATCAGACGAAGACCAAAGCGAATGGGGCCAATATTTGTATAATAATGCACCCAAACCAGAAAATGCTACAGGTGTTGAAGTGAAAATTCTGCTGACCGATCCAAACGGTGCTACTAACTGGATTGGCACTGCTATTACTGACACATTGGGGAACTTCGCGTATGCTACAACTCCTCAAAGCGAAGGCATGTACAAGATCACCGCTGTCTTTGACGGCTCATACTCTTACTATACTTCATCACAAACTACCTATTTCATTGTCGGTCCCGACACAGTTGCTGCACAACCAACAACACAGCCAACTCAAACAACTGTTCCAACACCAATACAGACTCCAACACAGACCACTCCAACAGTCCCAATTACCTCATCTCCTACGCCAGCACCTCAACCACAATCAGGCATACCAGTTGAAACCTTGTTCATAATCAGTGTAGCTGTAATTATCATCGCAATTTTGGCCGTAGCTGCAGTACTACTAAGAAAACGTTAATGAATGTAATAAAAAACAATCATTTCCTTTCTTTTCTTTTTAAAAGCAAAATATGTACAGAAGCGAAAAAATGGGCTGAAAGGGCTTAGGTGGGCACTCTCAAAATATGGTTTACAGAGGTTTATCATTCAGTCTCTCCTAAAATTCCTACCTAGTCTCAGCATACCTAAATACAAATTTTTTTCTATCATATACTAAAACACCAAACCAAACTTTTATCATGAATTGTGCGTAATATTAACTAAATTGCTGAATAAATCACACAATCAAAATATGGACAAGTGTTTTAAGGAAAGATTCGCAATACACTGATTAGTTCTACCACAAACTTTGAATAAACACTAACCTGGAGAGAGTGTTATTGCTGATTCGGGATGAGGATATTTCGACTTTAACTCATGCAGGGTTAACTCTTTTGCAGGCAAAAATCTATCTAACTCTTGCACTGTATGATAAACAGACTATTAAGCTGATTGCAAAGGCAGCAAAAGTTGACCGCGCCAATGTTTATCGTGAAATTTTAAATCTACAAAAAATTGGGTTAGTAAAGAAAATAATTAGTTCACCAAACATTTTTGAGGCTATCCCAGTAAAAGATGGTATAACAATTCTTTTACAGCGAAAAGAAGAAGATTTTGAAAAAATAAGCAAAGAAACAAAAAAGTTAGCTAAGCATTTTTCAGCTGATAAAGATAATTTAGTTTTAAAAGAAGAACCTCAGTTTGTAATGATTCCAAAAAAAGTAATGTTTATAAAAACATCAATAAGTGTTATTCAAAACGTCCAAATAAGCAATGACACAATTACTTCGCTTCGTAGATTTACACAAGCATTACCTTACTCTTTTAAAGCCCATAAAATAGCCCTTGAACGGGGCGCAAAAACCAGAGTAATTATTCAAAAACCAGAAACTGAACACTTTTCAAAATATTTACGGACGCTAATTACGCACCCAAATTTCCAATTAAGGTACGTTACTGAATCGCCTGATGCTTTCGGTGGATGCTTTGATGGTAAAACTGTGTCTATTTTAATTGATCATATAGCAAATATTACTGAATCTGCTGCATTATGGACCGACCATCCTAGCTTCATAGCCTTATTTCAGAACTACTTTGAGCGCTTGTGGCACTCAGCTATACCGATTAGTCTAGATATATGCAAAGCTGATTCCAAATAATGTGTGACAATAAATGGTACTTTGTAGTGCGCAGTCTTTGACAGCGCGTTATAGATGGCTGATGCTTTTTGTTTGCCTTCTTGCTTGTGATATTTACTATTTTGCCCTACAATCGATACCGCCTTTACTATATCGTTTTGAATCTATTTTTGCTATAGATAAAGCGACTGCTGGCCTTTTGATGTCCATTGTGGTCATTCCAGGAATTATTTTAGCTTTACCGGCAGGTCTACTTATTAGTAAATATGGTTTTCGAAAAATAGGTACATTAGCGTTAATTTGTGTAGCTTTAGGCAGCCTGATTACTTCTTTTTCAATAAATTTTTCAATAGCGCTTTTAGGAAGGCTAACTGTTGGATTCGGTAGTTGTTTTCTGACTATTGGTACAGCATCGATTATTCCTCAGTGGTTTAAAAAAAATGAAATCGGCTTAGCAATGGGCATTTACTGTATTGGTTCACCTGCTGCCACAATAACTGCATTTTTTGTAGTTCCGCTTATGGCAGAGTGGTTAGGTTGGCAATCACCGTTCTATTTAGGTGCGATTATTGGAATAATATTTTCAATAATATTTGCAGCTATAGTGAAAAATTCACCTATTAAATCCAAAATTGATATTACCAAACCATCTGATATTCGTAGCAGTTTAACAGGTAATGTTCTACGGGTAAGTATTATGTGGTTTTTATTTAGTGTTGCATCATCAAGTTTTATAACATGGACACCAAATTTGCTTTTAACTTTCAAAGAAATTAATCCTGTATTTGCTAGCATGATTTCCAGTCTTTACATGGTCTCAAGCATATTTTTTATTCCTTTTTACGGCTGGATTTCAGATAGAATTGCTGACCGACGTTGGTTTGTAATCATTGGTCTTTTTGCAACAGCAATTAGTATGTATGTTTTTAGTTATATGCAAGGTTTAACCTTGATTTGGGGTATACTTTTTGTTGGAGCTGCAGCTGGTATAATACCGGCCCTTGCGTTTGTATTAATGGCACACGCTTTGCCTTCACAACACATAGGTATTGGTTTTGGAATAATGTCATTCTCCAATCGTATAGCAACAGTGATTGGAGCACCTCTAATCGGATTTGTTTTGCAAACTACTCAGTCGATTAATTTAACTCTATTTTTTATTTCCATTTTTGCATTTTTTGGTGCAGTAACCGTTTTATCTTCTTATTATAAAAAGGTCTGATATGTGTCAACCCAATTTTTCTGCTTGATTAGAATCAGTTACTTAAGAACAAAATGAAGGTAAAAAAATCACGAATTAAAAAGAGCACTTTATAGTACTAAATATGAAATCAGTTTGATTATGATGTCAGATTTTTTTAGGTTACAATTGACTGGAAATTAATTATTTTTAATTTTTGCATTTTTTAGAATTTTTGTATTTAGAAATTTAGAGGTGTGCACGATTCGTTTTTGTGTATTTTTTGGTGATTGTTCTTTTTTAAGCAAAAATTGGGGTTGACAAAAGAAATCAAAAAATTGCTAAAAACCAGAATAATGCACACCCCTCAGAAATTATATGAAGAAATCCAAGTATTCTAATTTTGATACTGTTTATTTAGAATATTTGTCTAAACCGAGTTTTAGTAAACCTGCTAAGATAAGTGTGTTCTAAAATTAAGGCTTATGTGCATTCTGGTAATTCCAAAGATTAAGTTATGAAATGTGATATGTTTATTTTTAGTTATCAATATGGGTGCTTTGTTTTATTCTCTTGCTTTGCAATATGCCTTCGATAGATAGTATTGCTGTTGCAGCGCCTGTAACTAACATAAGTAGGAGGAAAAAGGTGACAAATTTTTCATCTTCTACATGATAATGTATGGCAAACACTATTAGCTCTACAAGTAGAATAGTTGCAAATATTGATGCGTATATGAACATTTTTGGAACTGCATGGCGACCAATCCAAATATAACCTGGGATAGTGGGCTTATTTTTTATGATGTATTCTCCATATTCGTTTTTTTGAACTAATCCCATCTCTTCAAGTTTTTGAAGGTGTCTGTATGCTACGCTTGGGCTGCTTAGGTGTGCACCTTTTACTGCATCACGTGGACCTACCGGTGTGCCCTTTTTAACAATGTACAAATATACTGTGAGTGTAATGCCTGAAAGCTCTTCATGGTTGCTATGTGCCATATTCAAGTCCCGCGCTTAGAAAGCTAGTCTGGTAACTGATATCTATTAGCTTTTCCTAAACTCACCTCTAAAGTACATAAAATATGCAAAAACAATTGTACTATGTATCCTTAATC
>CAYSWL010000170.1:0-4476 GCA_964434745.1 uncultured Candidatus Bathyarchaeia archaeon
AAAAAGTGTTATCCTAAGCTGTAGACTGTTGTGTATAGCCTAATTGGCAAATATGAAAGTTTTTCCACAGTTATTTTAATAGTATAGTTACCCATTTGGGCATTGAAAAGTAATTTGTATGTAAATTTTACGTTTCCTAAAACATTAGTAATATCTTGGTCAATCCACGTAAGCCGATTGTGCGTATCATAGACTTCTACAGTTACAAGAGCATTTTCTATAGCGCGTTGATTTATTGTATCAACAACTTTAGTATTAATATGCACATAGGACCATTTGGTATATCTTTGCCTGTCTGCATCTACGGTAACATTCATAGTCTTAGAAAAAATAGCAACTAAGTTATGGTTAGTTCCATTTTCCTGAGCAGGTATGAAAAGTGGGTTATGACTATAAATTTTTCCGTTAAAAACCCAATGGCTAAAAGCATACCCGATATTTGGTTCAGCAGCTACTGCAAGTGAACCAGAGGTTATTTTCATTTGCAATGCGTCATTATAACCGCCTGGAGTTGTTTTTCCTCCGCCTAAAGGAGTACTGCTAACTGTTATAGTCCAGTCTGTCGGTTCAGGTGGAGGAACATTTGCCATTTCGTAAATCTGAGTCCAGTTAAGTGTACCTGACACTTCCAAGTCCACTATAAAACTGGTTATGTAGCTTGTACCGACTAACCCGAGTGCTTTGAACATTGGCCAAACTATAGTGTAATCTGTATCTGAACTATCATCAAAACTAAACACTACAACAGCTTTAGTGCCATCATACTTTTCATATGCTTGACTCATAGTTAAAACAAGCAAGTTACCTGCGTTTTGCTGTTTAACTAAATAATCAAGTACTGTTTTTAGTCTATCAGGTGTTGTTCCTTCTGGATGTGGGGGATCTCGGACAGAATGTGTAAATAAATTAACTAAACCGTTCTTTTTAACAGCCTCATCTATAAGCCACATTATCGGTTCAGCAGGGACATGGGCAGCCATGTTTATCGTACAAAGTGTATACCAATTTGATATCGGATAAGTTTCAGGGTATCGCCCTTCTGCGGCTGCAATTCTACCGCTTAATCTATAATTCTTTACTATGTTAATTACGCGTTCATCATATGCACCGTTAGGGTAAGCGATATGTTGAGGCATAGGTAAATTATGTGAATGAAACACTTTATTTACCACTTCAAGTTGGCTTTCAATTTCAGAATTACTTAAAGTAGTTAAGTCTGGATGGTTAACAGTATGATCCTGAAAATCCCACGCATCTGATGAGAAATTATCAAACTTTGCACTATTAACAGTACTATCGTTAACTTTTACTGAATCAATATGCATAGCTGTTGATAGATTTGGAGAACAGAAAAAGCTAACAATTAACGAAAAAAATAATATGTAAGTACTTATTTTTGAAAATTTTTGCAAGCCAACTCGCCACAAATTACCAAACTCGGAACAATTCAAAAACATATGTGATTGTAGCAATACAACTACAGCGAGCTAGCTACCATTTTTAGAAGAGTATAGGTGATTAAAATAATTTGGATATAATGAAAATCGGCCTAACAGAAATAAATTAGTAATATATTAGAGTAGACAGATTGCTGTGGCAGCCCACTTAGTACAAGAGCAGTTGCGTAAAAAAAGACCTAAACTTGTAATTTTAGCTATAGCCATAGCAGTAGCTTTGCTTATCATATTTGAAGTTATCGAAATATCAGTTTTTGATAATTCAGAGTTGCCAAATGATTTTCTTGTTACATCAATTATTGCTATCACACGAAATGTAACTACCATAATGGCGTCTTTTGGCTATATTGGAATTTTTTTGCTCATGCTTCTTGATTCTGTTTCTTTTCCAATTCCAAGTGAAATGATTTTACCTTTTGCAGGATTTCTAGTTTACAAAGGAAATTTGGATTTTTTTGCTGTCGTAATAGTTGCAACTATAGCATGTATTGCAGGTTCATTAATTAGCTACTATATTGGTATGAAAGGAGCACATATTCTAATTGAGCGGCGTATAATAGGCCGAGTTCTTATTTCAGAAAATCAATTAAGTATTGTTGTAGGCTGGTTTAACCGTTATGGATCGATAATGGTAGCTGTTAGCCGGATGATTCCGATATTCCGTACACTAATTTCGTTTCCAGCTGGCGCAGTACGAATGCCATTAAAAAAATTTATCATCTATACAACGTTAGGCAGTTTGGCATGGAACGTTTTGTTGATATATGTAGGATATTTCTTAGGTACCAAATGGCAACAAGTTGTAGGAGTGTTAAACAATTTAGTTTACATAGTTATTGCAGCTTCAGCAGTAGCATTTGCAATATATTTGCTCTATAGAAAACGAAGGATAGCTAAATCCAAAAAAGCACTAACCATTAAAGATAGCCAACCAACGGTTCAATAAATTTTAAAATTTATTGAAGGCAATTGTTCCCCAACAATTAATGAATACACTTAGCACAATTAGTGAAATGTGGTACCATTGTAATTTTTTACCCATACCTTGTACTGTGAGTACGTATAGAAAAGGATAAAAATCCATTGCGTAGCGGTAACCCCAACCCCAACCTGAAAGGCCTTTTGTAAAGATTACAAATGCTATTGCAAATATTGCTACCCAAGCTGATAATGTAACAGTATTTTTAAGTTTTGAACGTAGTGCAAAGATGAAGGCAGGTGTAGTAAACCATATTGCAATTCCAGTGATTGGTGCATCTATGTAGGGTGGTGATGAAGTAAAGTTAGGTAATCCAAATAAGAAGGGCTCAAGGTTTTGAGGTATATATGCAAGGTTAAATAGACCTAGATTAAACCAGGGTTCTTCTAATATGTTCGGTATCATCCAGTATGCAACATCAAATAATGTTTCGAATCTAGCATAATTATAAGCCATATTCAATGCAACAAAAAAGCCTGCACCCAAAAATAGCTTAGTTAATGATGGTAAAGAGTGTCTAAGCTTTTCTACCCAACGCAGTTTATTTTGACGGGAGACAATTAATCCTGCAAAGAAAAAGATACCTAGAATCATTGGTAGTCTACACCAGTATGCTGCACCTAAAAAAAGACCAATCAATAGGGGCCTAGCTTTATTGAATGATTCATTTATAGCAAGTAACATGAAAAAAGTGCCAGTTACCTGCGCAGTAAGCCATACAGAACCATTGCTAGCTAGCCACCAAAATATTGTGCCAAAACCAAAAAGTACTGCTGACCACACATAAAGGCTTTCACAGCCGCCTTGGTGATTAGCCTTTTTTATTACACTTTTAGCGACAACGTAGGCAAGGACTACAGATGCTGCGCCAAATAGAAGTGAAAATGTTGTTTGATTGAATTGTAAACCGAAAACTGCAACAAGCGGAAGCATAAGTACTGCAGGTAATGGTGGATATACTACATAGTAGCCTACACCTGAAGGGTTGGGAACTAACTCGTTAAGCCAACTTGGATTATCGGTAAGGTAAAGTCGGCCATGCAGAAAAGCATCTGATAAACGTACATAGTAGTTATAATCATTAGGGTGCCCTTCACCAGTGGCCGAATAAATCAATATTGTTATTGAAAATAGAAGTAGGCATATAATGATAATATAGAGTTGATTTAAGCTAAACCTTAAGTTCATCTCTTAGGTTACTCCAAAAAGATAAGTATTAGTCCTATTTTTAAGAACTTAAAACTTTCCAATCACTATTCAGCGAACATAATGAAAATTTAATAAATCTACTATAAACGGTTAAGCAAACTTTGTGCTGTAGCATTTGTAAAGTGCTTTAAATTGTTCAAAATGATCCTCGACTATTAGATTATTTTTTTTACTTGCTATGTAGATGAACCAAAATCCGCAAGTGTTTTTTGAGGTTTTTCTTTTGTGAATAAAGGATATGTTACTTTTGTCCCTTCAATTTTGGCAATAGGATTTAGTTCGTGGGTAGTAAAGTTTTGTTGGTTGAGTATATGGTATACTTTAATGTGCCTTGCGACTAGAGAGTCTGAGATTAATGAACGGTGACATCGCCAAGGCACAGCTTCAGCACACATAATAGCTGTACAATTCTCTTTTGCTAGTACAAGTAGGTTTAGCAGGTTTTCGTTGTATTCTTTTGTTTGCATATAATCAGCGTATCCTCGAAAGCTTTTGTTTTCCAAAGCGATGTTTATTGAGTCTGCGTGGGGTCGGCGAAGTCCGCCAAGTGCGGGCATATGGATATATTTAATATTATTTTCTTTGAGACTGTTCATGAAGGTTTCTTTATTAAATTGTGGATTGTGTTTTGAGTTTGGATATGCACGCACATCAATTACCAAAGTAATTTTGTAAGCAACCATTAGGTTAATGAACTCTGGCAGAGTTCGGGTTGAATGTCCCACTGTGTAAATTGTAAGTTCATGAACATCACTCACAATACTCATACCTGCTATATTTTCCAATAGGCATTAAGGGATATTAAATTATGTTACGAGCTTGTTTGTTTCG
>CAYSWL010000171.1:0-4468 GCA_964434745.1 uncultured Candidatus Bathyarchaeia archaeon
CGTTTTGATAAGTGGAAACTTTGCTTGCTCTGTTTTATTGTTATTTATGTTAGCCTTATTGCAATCACTTTACCATATAAGTCAATTATGTGGGATGAAGGCGACCACTTTGTTGGCGGGTTACTTTTTTCTAGAGGGCAAATTGACAGCTGGATTTGGACTAACTCATTTTATCCACCGATATTTGACATAGTTACAGCGGCATTCTTTATTTTAGGAGGTGGTCCTAGCGTTTTTGCAGGAAAGGTTATTGCATTAACTTTTTGCGCATTATCTATGATTGTTATCTATGCTATAGCAGAACGTATGTATGGAGCTAAAACGGCGTTACTTTCAGCTGTGTTCTTTGGAATAATGCCAGGCATAATATGGGCTTCACGAATGGCAATGATTGAAACTATGCTCATTTTTATTCTTTCAACGGTTATGCTCTTTTTCTTTCGTTGGTTAAAGACAGGTAGTGAAAGAGATCGGATATTTTTCACTGTTGCGATAGGTATAGGAGCAGCCATAAAATATCAGATGCTTGTTATCGCGCCATTGATTGTTATAGCAGGCATGTTTTTCTGGAAGAGGGATTATCTTAAAAGGGAAATTGCCAGTTACTTTAGGCATCCAAGAGTAATATTGACTATAACAGCGGTTACAGTTGTTGTGGTGGCAGCTTCCGCAGTTTTACTCTCAGGGCTTTTAGATATATGGTTTTATGCGATTCAATTTGGAACTGCAGAAAAAGCGGCATACAGCATACGTTACCCAATGCCAATTTATTATTTAATTGAAATGACATGGATTAGCAGTGATATTTTTCCGACTTGGATTATTAATGATATTCATCCTATTTCACCTCTACTTTATATCACCGGTCTCATAGGCATGGCACTATTTGCGTTTAGGAGAAAATCTCAGGACAAGTTTTTGCTTTTATGGTTTACAGTGGTGTATCTGGTGTTTACCGCGATTCCTAATAGAGAATGGCGGTATGTTACGACCCTGTTTCCAGTTTTGTCAATCTCTGCGGCTAGCATAATTGTTTTTGCTTTTAGCAGGTTTCAGAAAATTTGGCAAAACTCAAATGTTAGTGTTAAGAAGAAAAGTCTGGCAAGGATTGCAGCTTTAGTGCTTATCATGTTTACTGTAATTGGAATTTCATATAGCTGCTATAATTCATATAACTGGATAGAACAAGACAGAGTGCAAGCACCTGTTGGTGAAGCAGTTGGATATGTGGCGCAATCGCTAAATGAAAATGGTTCCTTAATGGTAGTATGTCCTCTTAATTATTTCAATAAGCAAATAGCCCGTTTTTATCTGAACCTTGATATTTCACGTCAAAATAATATTAGCCAGTATCCTAAATTTGCGGTTGATGCTTATGTTCCTGAATTGAATATAACTGAACTTATTGAAGTATGTGAGCAAAATCATACACAATATGCAATGTTGTATGAATATGAAGCGACTGAAAAATACTTTGGTAGTGCGTTAACTGCAATGCAGGTACATGATATATTAATTGAAACCGGCAGGTTTTCGTTTCAAGCAAGCATAGGGGTAGAACCGAGAAGGATTTTTATTTTTGAGTTTAAGCAGCAGACAGATAGTTTAGATTTATTACAACCCTAAACTTTGTTTGTATGAAGCAGCGCAGTGGCAACAGCAGAAAGTTAACTGTTTGTCTTTGATGTTTTCTGAGTGCCCGCCTTCATAGACTTTACATCCGCAGTGAGCACAAACTTCAAGGCTTGGTTCTAAGGCTATACGGATGAGGTCAGAAAAACGTTTGAATAGTTGGAGAGAAAAAGCTTTACCTTCCTGGGTTAATTCAAAGACTTTCTTTTTTTTAGCGCCAATGGGCTGCATGGTGTATTTTACTAGTTTTTTATTTTCTAACTGTTTGAGGAAAGGGTATACTAGGCTTGGGCTTACATCTTTACCTAATACATTTTTGAATTTGCTGATTATCTCGTAGCCGTGAGTTGGACGTTCATATAGTATAGTGAGTATGTATACTCTTGAAAAGTCGGATACTATTTCGTTGATTTCAGGGGTAGTCATATAATATGGACCTATCTTGTAAAGATATATTTATAGCATACATTTAAACTTGTATTCTAGTGAATACAATAAATAGACATAGAAAAGTCATAGCGCAGGTAAAACTTGAGCTTCTGCTTGTAAAAAGCTATCGACATAGCGATATGTCGTTTTAGAGGTGCAGAAAGGCTGTTGCAGAGGAAATCTCTTTTTCCTGCCTTTTCTCCTTTCTCCCAAAAAGGCTATCTGCAGCAGTCCTGCAATACTGAAAGGTTTTTGCCTCACAAAGCCACATTTATGCAAATAAGATATATCTTTTGCAGATACATTTATATGTTTTATAAAGAGAATTAATACTAAAATAGGGATTGATTATGCCTGAAAAAATGCGCGAAAGCAAACCGGGCACCGAATCAAGCAAAACAGCAAGAGACCCAGTGTGCGGTATGACAGTAGATAAAGATACTGCCATCAAACGTAAAATTGGCGACCGATACTACTATTTCTGTTGCCAGGCATGCGCAGACGTTTATGAAGCACCCGAACGTGAACTCCGCGCCATGAAACGGAGAATTACACTCACTTTGATAGGCGTATTAGCTGTAGGTGTCGCACGAATTGCAGTTTTATTTGGCCTTGCTGGAGGAATAATGCTACTTAACATTATTGGAGAACTAAGTGTGTATAGCCTCGCAGTATTTATTGTTTCAACACCTGTAGTTTGGATAGCAGGTTTTAGCATAATTAAAGGTGCTTACTTTTCGCTTAGAAACCGAAAAATTAACATGGACGTACTTGTAACTACAGGAGTTCTAGCAGGCTGGACATATGGAGCCATAAATGCATTTTTACCGTCAGTTGCAGGCGAACAAGGCTTTTTAGAAGTTTCCGTAGGGATTTTAGCATTCGTACTACTTGGCAGATACATTGAGGAAACTATACGCCGCAAATCAGCCGCCTCAATAAGAAAGCTACTTGAACTTAGACCCACTACAGCCACTGTAGTTAGGGATGAACAGGAAATCGAAATCTCAGCTGATGAACTCCAAGAGGGAGATATCATAATTGTTAAGCCAGGTGAAAAAATACCAACAGATGGCATTGTCATCTCAGGCTACTCATCTGTTGATGAGAAACTTTTAACTGGCGAAAGCATTCCAGTAGAAAAAAATGCCGGAAGCGAAGTCATAGGTGCAACCATTAACAAAACTGGCGTTCTCAGATTCAAAGCAACCAAAGTAGGTGAAGATACAGCACTTGCCCAAATAATTCACTTAGTAGAAGAAGCACAAGCATCAAGTGCACCTGTTCAAAAATTTGCTGACCGCATAGTAGGATGGTTTGTACCCATAGTTTTCACAGTAGCAGCGATATCATTTGGCTACTGGTTTATTGCAGATGGATTCACAAAAGCATTCTTAGTTTTACTTGCAGTATTGCTAATTGCATGCCCATGTGCACTAGGCATTGCTACCCCTACAGCAATTTTAGCTGGAGTAGGTAAAGGCGCTGAATACGGTGTGCTCCTAAGAAGTGGCGAGTATGTTGAGAAAGCTAGAAAACTTGATACTGTGGTCTTTGATAAGACAGGCACACTTACAAAAGGCGAACCATCAGTAACTAACATAAAAACCTACGACAAATTTAGCGAAATTGATGTATTAACATTTGCAGGCTCGGCTGAGAAAGGCTCCGAACACCCACTAGCAGAAGCAATTGTTAAAGAAGCAAAAAACCGTCAAATTCAGCTTGCAGAAGCACAAGATTTTGAAGCTTTACCTGGACGTGGCGTTAAATGTGTAGTTTTAAGCAGAAGAGTATTCTTTGGCAACCGTACATTGATGCAAGAAAAGAACATTCAGATTGCGGATATAGAAGCTGATATGGAAATGCTAGAATCTGAAGGAAAAACAGCCATGATCTTATCAGTAGATGGAAAAGTAGCAGGCATAATCGCTGCTATGGATATACCAAAAGAAGAAGCAGCTGAAGCAATCCGCCAGATAAAAAGCATGAACTTAGAAGTAGCTATGCTAAGTGGCGATAATGAGAGAACCGCAAAAGCCATCGCTAAACAATTAGGCATTGATAAGGTAATAGCTAATGTATTACCTTGGCAAAAAGAGCAAGTTATTAAGAATCTGCAAAGCAAGGGAAAAGTTGTAGCAATGGTCGGGGATGGCATAAATGATGCACCTGCTCTGGCAACTGCAGACATAGGCATAGCTATTGGCAGCGGAACGGATATTGCTAAAGAAACCGGCGGTATTGTGCTTATAAAAGACGATTTACGAGACGTCGCATTAGGCGTTGAACTTAGTAAAAAGACAATGCGTAAAATCAATGGCAATCTATTCTGGTCGTTTGCATATAATACAGTTATGATCCCAATTGCAGCATTAGGATTACTAGATCCTATGTGGGCAGCAGG
>CAYSWL010000172.1:0-4434 GCA_964434745.1 uncultured Candidatus Bathyarchaeia archaeon
ACACCCTGTGTACTATAAGTTAGAACAATGTAAATATTCAAAATACATATGTGAGTGGTGTGCATTATTCTGGTTTTTAGCAATTTTTTGATTTCTTTTTGTCAACCCCAATTTTTGCTTAAAAAAGAACAATCAACAAAAAATACACAAAAACAAATTGTGCACACCTCTATACATATGTGCTAAAGAATCTATAAACTATAAAAGTTAGGTATATATTGCAGGACATATAAGAAGCCTGAAAACAAGTTGTAAAGTTGCTCACTAGTTAATAGTACTCTGCAAGATTTAGTAGAAAATAGTGCACAAAAAAATTTTTAATAAGTAGAAAGCTAGAAAATTTGTAGGTTATAACAAAAAAATTGATATTATATATCTATGATTTTTGATTAATCTAATATGACTATAGTTCCGCAAGTGCCGCATTTTATGACAAGCCCTGAGAGGTTAACGCCTTTATCATCCATTTTTGGTTCAAGAATTTCATAAGAGCCAGCAGTTTCATCGTCAGGTGAAATTAGGGCTTTGCATTTTGGACAGTTAAAAGATTCATCATCATTTAGTTGGTCAACAGAAATAGCATATTGGTTATTTAGCTCGATTAGGTTACTATTATTTACTACTTCAGTTTTTGAACATTTTTTGTTTTTATTTTTGCTTTCCATATTAGCCTCTCACTATAGACATTTTACTTATGGGTGATTGTTTATTGGTCGATGCAGGGTTTTAATAAAAGTGGAAGATTTTGGGATGTTATCTTCGCTTGTTTTATTCGGTTAGGTTGTCAGGTGAGACGTAATCGCCGTATGCTGCTTTTGCTCTGTATAGGCGGCTGCGTTGTTGGTCTAGGACTTGGAATAGTTCTGCAGGTACATCAGCTACTTCTTCTCTGTAGAATGCTGCGACGCGGTCAATTTTTGCTAAGTTTTCTGCAATGCGTATTGTGAATTGTTTAGTGTAGTCTTCTTTTGTGTATTCTTTGTTGAGCACTTGTTTGAAGATTCTGCGTAGGTCTTCGTATTTTGGAATCATGCCGGTAGGTGCTTTTAGAGCGCCAACTTCGTTGTTTACACGCAGTTCCATCCATTTGACCCATACGTGTTTGTCACGTTTGCCGTTTAGGAATTCGCCATTGTCTTTGTCTTTTAGGAAGTAGTTGACACCGAATATTAGGGGTGTTTTTTTGAGGCGTTCGCCGAATTTGATGTTGTTGCGTATGTTTTGACCTAGCGGGATGGATATGAAGTCTTGGATGCTCATCATGTTGATTTCTGGTACGCCTTCTTTTCCTATGGTAGCGAATGTTGTTTCTGTTTCTAATGATGCGCCGTATGCAATGATGCCATGTTCCCAGTCGAAGCTTTGTTGGACAGGCACATACGCTTTGGCGTCTCGTCCGCCATACATTATGCCGCCTAACTCTACGCCTTCAGGGTTATTGAGTTCTGGGTCACAGTTATCTAATGCTTTTAAGGCTACTGCATAGCGAGCGTTTTTGTGGGCAGCAGGGATTTTGTTTCCTTCAGCGTCAGTTTTTCCTTCGCACCATTCACCGGAGAAGTTGACCCCGTCTTTTGGAAGGTCACAGCCCATACCTAACCAGTAGGGTTTGCCGTCTTTGATTAGTACATTAGAGAAGATTATTTCGCCGGGGTTTGTGAGTACTTTATAGATGGACATGTCATCTTTAGGATTTACGTCTTGTATGATACCAAAGATACCTGATTCTACGTTTACTGCTCGGGCTACGTGGTCAATGTTACGTATGTATGCTATGTCATCGCCTAGTATGGTTTCGCCTGGGAGCATTGCTGTTGATGTTTTTCCACATGCACTAGGGAAGGCTCCTGCGAAGTATGTTTTTCGTCCACCAGGACCGTGAACGCCCATCAGTAACATGTGCTCTGCTAGCCAGCCTTCTTGGTGGGCTTTGCGTATAGCAAGACGGAAAGCTAGTTTTTTGAAGCCAACTGAGTTTCCAGCATATTGAGTATTTACGCTATATATTGTGCTATTGTTGTGGTCTATGTAGATACGTTTCTTGTCGTATTCTGCACTGACCATTTTTTCTGTAAGTTTTCCTGATGAATGTAGCACACGTAGGAAATCGGTTTTTGGCCCGGCTTGGAGGAATACTTCATAGCCAGGTCTATAAAGTAGAGTCTCTGTGTGAGCTACATACCAAGAGTCTGTACATTGTATTCCTAGTATTGTGAAAACTGAGTCAGGTGGACCTAGTGCTATGAATCGTACGACCATAGTTCGGCCTTTCATAGCATCTTTAAGTAGTTCTTGTACTTCAGCTAAACCTTCTTCGCGGTCGATTTGGTTAAGAGCTTTGCTGAAGGATTCTCCTTTGGGGACAAGATATTTTGTTGCTGCTCTGTCTCGACCTTGATCGTTTTCACCATCAAAGTGGACTGTGTGTCCAGGAATATTTAAGTTGGATAATTCTTCGCCGGTTGTTATAGCCTGCTGTCGGAGATAGTATAAGTCTTCTTCTGAATCGCTACAAATGAAGATTCTTCCTGCTCCGCACAGATCGGCTGATTCAGCTATGAATTGGTGGACTTTGGGATTATTAATTGCTGACAACTTTTGATAGTCATTCTTGCTAAGTTTTGGGCGTAAAGCTTCGATATATGTATTCATTTATTACACCTAAGTATAGTAATTATTTGACGTTCCTCTTGTGTTTCTATTAATCAGAGATAAACCTTTTGTAAATATCGGGTTGGTGATCATAATAGTGGAGAATAAAGAAAGTGAGAATTGTTTAAAGCTCATGTACTGCACCTGGAACTCTTGGGAATGGTTGTGTTTCACCTATGTGCTGTACGCCAGTTACCCATGCAACAAGGCGCTCAATACCCATGCCTGCACCTGCTGAGGGCTTAATTTTGCCTTCCTTTGAAAGTTTTAAAAGTACTGCATAGTTTTCTTTACGTACATCGTCACGCTCTATTTTCTTAAGAACTTTTGCGTATTCCCATTCGCGTCTAGCACCTGAAAGAACCTCGCCAAATTGTGGCACAAATAGATCGTAGTTATCCCATTTTCCAGTGGTAAAGTCTTCAAAGTCATAAAATTCTCTAGGTAAGTTAGTTATCCAAGCAGGGTCTTTGAGTTCAGCTGATATTTGTGCTTCCCAATCAGAGCCATATTCTTTTTCGAGCTCAACACTATCGTAGATTTTGAAGGGGGCATTTGGCACATTTAGACTGTCATATCGACCTAATGCAGTCAATTCAGGTTTTGCTTCTTTCTTAAGCGTTGTAATAAGGGATTTTATTACATCTTCAACCAAAGTGAAAACGTCTTTTGAAGTTGCATTCTGGATTTCGAAGTCTAACTGAGTAAATTCATAAATGTGCTTGCCTGTTGCAGCACGTGCTACCTTTTCAATACGAATGTTTGGGGAAAGTATGAATAATTTCGGGCAGACTAAGCTTTGGGCTACAAGCTTGTGAACTATCATGCTAGCAGTGGTGCGAACGGGTTTGCCATATATGTCTACTTCGATGCGAGTTTCTATTGATGCGTTTGGGTCAGGCCATAATGGATCTGTGCTTTGAGATAATGCAACTGGCAATAACCATTCAAAGCCTGCATTTACATATGCAGAAGTCAAAGAGCTTAGTGTGCGAGTCATTATTTTGCCTATGACGCATTTCTTTTTCAACTCATTTGGTGAGAGTTGATCCATTTGTTTTGGCAATTCTGTTAAAGATATTGTTGGAATAGTTGTTGTTTTAGCTTTCAAGATTTGTATCCCAGCTTGATGGATACATAATACATTAAAGATTATAAATTTTTTATATAAAATATGGTAATTTTTCCAAAAAAGTATAATGTTTATTAGACATATATTGTAATTATTACAATTATGTCAGTAAAGCTTGACGAGAAAGATTTGGCTATACTTGCACTTATCCAAGAAGATAGTCAACTTACAGCCAAACAGATTGCAAAAAAAATTAATGCACCACTAACCACAGTCTTCGCTAAGACCAAACGCATGGAAGAACAAGGCATAATCAAAAGCTATCGCGCCATATTATCCCCTGAAAAACTCGGTGTTGGCACATCAGCGTTTATCTTGGCATCAGTTTCGTATCGATCAAAAATAGATGGAGCACCAGTTTCTCAGCGCACAGTTGCAGAAGAAATAGCTCGATTTGCAGAAGTACAAGAAGTGCACATAATTACAGGAGATTGGGATCTTTTAGTGAAGCTGCAAGCATCAAGCGTGGATGCTATTGGCAAATTCGTAGTAGACAAACTTCGACTTATAAGCGGATTAGAAAAAACACTCACCTGCATGGTGTTTGAAACTGTAAAAGAAACAACAAGTGTAGGACTACCGCTAAAACGATCACACAAGTTCCAACCATAACCATATTTTATGTTGAGCTCGTATAGTAAAGCAATGGT
>CAYSWL010000173.1:0-4391 GCA_964434745.1 uncultured Candidatus Bathyarchaeia archaeon
GGTTAATTCAGGTAGGCTTGTTCCAGCTGCCACTATTGTAGCACCAATTGCTGCTTGTGGAATACCGACTGCTGTTGCAATGTTAATGGCAGATTCGACAAGGAAGTTTGCACTAATAACGACTCCAAGTGCACCAATTATTGTAAAAACAACATACCGTTTTAGTTTACTTTTTTCTTCCATAGTTACAGGCTCAGAGTCTTCATCTGGAACTCTGACCTTTGCAAGCTTATACATATATGCAACAAATATGAAAAGCAAAATCAAACCAATAACCCAAGACGCTGTTGCAATATAGATTAATCCTAGTGGGATAATAGAAGAAACAAAGAGCCCAAACTCTATACTGCTTAGTTCAGATCTAGCAAAAGAGGGAATAAGATTATAACCTTCATTAGTTGGGGTAAGTTTACTTTTACGTTTCTGAATAATATATAGCAATACAGCAGATATACCCACTATAACGCTTATATTGAAAATATTTGAACCTAGAACGTTACCAACTGATAGCGCAGACCCACCTGAAACTACAGCAATTAATGCAACAACCATCTCAGGCAGCGTAGTAGACATAGCAATCAGGGTGAACCCAACTGAGGTTTTACCCAACTTAGAAATTGTTGAAACCTTTACAGCATTAGTAATTACAAGAGTACTTGACCAGTTTAAAGCAATGAACGCTATAGCTATGATTAATATATCTACTACGAAATCAGTTAGCAACATATCTGCCACACTGTCCCCTCTAATTTACATAGCTCAGCTATCTCAAAGAAATAAACAATTCGCATAAAATCAAACAAAAATTAGCCAATATCAACAAGATAAGTAATTAGCTATCTGAATAATTTAATACCTCAATCAACAGGCTACAACAATTCTTTATTAATAAAGATTGTTTTAGTGCGGTATTAGGTGTTTATTGTGTCTTTTTCTAAGGACAGTTTTGAAATTGGTTATGCTATGATAAGTGAAGAACATAGTCCGCAGCAGTTACTTAGGAATGCACAACATGCTGAAGAAGCAGGCTTCAAATTTGCCATGCTATCAGACCATTTTCACCCGTGGATTAGCCGTCAAGGAAATAGCCCATTTGCATGGAGCATACTAGGAGCACTATCTCAAACTACAAAACAGATGCGTTTTGCTACTGGGGTAACCTGCCCGATTATGCGTTACCATCCAGCAATTATTGCTCAAGCAGCAGCCACTGTTGCCCTTATGATGCCTAACAGATTTGCTTTAGGGCTAGGCACAGGAGAGAACCTTAATGAGCATGTTATAGGCTTAGGGTGGCCAGACTTCGATGTTCGGGCAGCAATGCTTGAGGAAGCGGTTAAAATTATACGCATGCTCTGGGAAGGCGGAGTACAAACTTACTATGGCAACTATTTCACTATAGAAAACGCTCGCTTATTCACATTACCTGAAAAAGCACCTGAAATATTGATTGCAGCATCAGGCCCTAACTCTGCTGAGTTGGCAGGCGAAATAGGTGATGGATTAATTACAACTTCACCTGAACCAGAAGTATTGAATGCGTTTAGATCTACTTTGAAACATACAGATGCCCCGTGTTATGCGTACATTACTGCCTGCTATGCTGAAGATGAGGATAAAGCGAAAAAATTAGTCGTAGAACAGTGGCCTAATGCAGGGTTACCTGGAGAACTTAACCAAGAGCTACGTACATTTAAGCATTTTGAGCAAGCCGCGCAGTTAGTAAGTGAAGAAACAGTTACAAAAACAGTATTAATTGGAAAAGACTCTGAAGCGCATATTAGGAAAATTCAACAATGCAAAGAACTAGGCATTAACAAAGTTTACATACACCAAATAGGACCAGACCAAGAAGGCTTAATAAAATTCTATAAAAAAGAAATAATGCCACATTTTGAACAATAAATAGAAGGAAAAAACAAAAAAGAAAGGATAGCATGTGTGGTTAAGTTGCAGTTGTTTCTTGAGGTTGACCTCTTTTACCCATGTCACTTTCTGCATCTATGCCGTGAATGTTCTTGTTATGCCTATCTAGGTCAGCTTGGCTAGCAAATATTTGTCCACAATGTTGGCATTTTACCTCACTTTGTGCAGCTTGGCGTATATGTTCTTCTCCACGTACTGCGGTCTCCCCACCTCGTCCAGTTTGCTCACGATATGCACTTGACATCTCTCGATCAGATCCGCTTCTGTTTTCAGTGCCTTCAACTTTTTGCTGATCCATTGTTTTTAGCTCTTCTTTGGTGGCTTCATCCCATGTTCTTGAGGAGCCTTCGCCGCTTGTTGTAGAAGTGTCCTTTTTGCTTTCATTACTAGTCTGCGTGTTTTCGCTGCTATAGTTTACACCCTGACCTGACCAGCGTGCCGCGCTTGAACTACTACTTGAAGACATGCCACGGGCACTTTTGTTTTGCGATGCTACATAGCTAGGATGAACAGATTTAGTATGGTCATCTAACTCATTTTGGGCATTAAAAATCCGTCCGCATACTTCACACTTAAACTGCTGAGAAGCCTCAGATGATGATCCTTGAGACAAAATAATCACCGACTAACCACTATAGTACATTTCATATACGCATATGTGGCTACAAAACTGCAACAACACCAGCACTACCAAAAAACAACTTAGTTAGTAAAAAAATTCTAACTAACTAAATGAGTGAAAAATACAAAAAATATGAGGGGATAGCTAATGCTAATGCAAGTCCGAATGTTACGGCCCATAATATTTTGTTCCAGCGAAATATCTTAAAGCCGTCAAGTATACCAAAAGGAATTAGATTTAATACTGCCATCAAACCGTTGATAAATGCGCCAATAACGAAAATCCAGAAGAATTCACTTGGGATATAAGCAGCAACTAGGAATATCGCGTTTAAGGTTATGTTTGTAAGTGGACCTGCAATCGACGTCCGACCTAAATCTTCAAGGTTCATAGGACCTGAAATCATTACTGCCCCTGGCGAGATTAGTTTAAATGGCAAGAATATTGATAGCAACGTTATAAGAGCGCCCCAAGTAGTTAAACGGAACTCTGACCATAATCCACGTTTTTGCGCAGTAAATTTGTGGGCAAACTCGTGTATAATAAAAGATAATGTTAAGAGAAGAGCTAAAATCGAAGAATAAAACAGCCAGTCTTGTTGACCAATTGCACCAAACCCGAATGAAAAACCGATGCCGCTTACAAGCAAGATACCTATTAGTATATGTTGCAATTCTTTGGGGCTAAAATAGATACGGCCTTTAACTTTACGAGGCTGCCCAAAAGTGATTTTATATTCATATGAAGCGTTATTTGGAACAGTGTTGGAAGCAGGTTCATATCTGTGTGATTGAGCTTGGAGCAGATTTGGACATTGATGATTCTCGGGAAGACGATGCTCACTACAGAATTGACCTCCACAGTAGGGGCAACGAAATGGCATTAGCACATCTTGTCCGCATCTACTACAATTCATATAACGACATCGCTCTTTTTCTTGTTAATATATAAATGCAAGTTTATATGTTTCCCTTAAAGTTTTCCAAATTATTACATTATTTGTTTCGATAAGGCTTAAAGCTTCCAAACCAGAATGCTAACTAATAAGCAAATAGGATTTGTGGAGGATTAAGCATTTGAAGGCTTTCAGCTTTGTACACACCGCAGACTTACACTTAGGTTACACTCAGTATGGCTTAGAAGCACGCCGTCAAGATTTTGATAACGTTTTTAGTGAAATCGTTGATCAAACCATCAAATTAAAGCCTGATTTTATGGTAATTGCTGGAGATTTATTCCATCAAGCGCGCCCTTCAAATGTTACTTTAGAGAATACTATCCGCAGTTTCAAACGTCTGCGTGATGCTTCAATACCTGTACTTACAGTTGATGGTTCACATGACTTAGCACCTAATTCGATAACTAGCACTATACTTTATCCACTAGATAGTGCAGGATTAATCTATCATTTACCTCGACATGAAGGTGCATGCTGGCGCAAAAAGGAAACATGTTATGTCTACGGAATACCAAACTTTCGCAGCAGACGTAAAACCGAGGAAGCTCTACCAGAATTTTTACAACGCAACCCTCCAGAACCTAACTCGGATGTAGGCAACATATTTGTCATGCATGGCGCAGTTGATTTACCTAATGTAAAACCACCGTACATGGAAGCTGAAATCCCACCCGAACTTTTACCAGAAGGCTTTGATTACTACGCTGCAGGCCATGTACATCAAAGATATCAAGGCAAGTTTAAATCGGGATTATTAGCATATAGTGGCTGTACTGAAACAGTAAGCTATGATGAAGTTAAAAACCCTAAAGGTTTCTTCCATGTTCAAGTTAACGAACAAGGTCAATTTCAGTCAGAAGTTATAGAGTTAACATCGCCACGAAG
>CAYSWL010000174.1:0-4361 GCA_964434745.1 uncultured Candidatus Bathyarchaeia archaeon
TTGATAACTTAAAGAGTTGTAGTTTGCATAAATCAACCACAAGTGCACGCATATACAGTCTGATGAAAGCTAATTGCAAAGCATTTGTTTAAAAAATAAAACACTATTTAAAACAAAAAATTATTGCTGCAATAGAAAATTTGAAATTCACTTATTCTGCTAGAATGAAATATCTAAAATTTTTGTGTAATTTTGAAATAGGTAATTTTATTGTGGTGCTACAATGGGTTTATCTTTCTGTGTAGGTAGGCTAATTTTGAATTTGGTGCCTTTGCCTAGTTGGCTTTCGAAGCTTATGGTTCCGCCTTGTGCTTCTATAACGCGTTTACATACTGCTAGTCCGAAGCCTTGACCTTTAGATTTAGTAGTAAAGAGCGGCATGAAGATTTTAGGTTTAATTTCATCAGGTATGCCCATGCCTGTGTCTTCAATGATTATATGCGTTTGGCTTTGAGTTGGGGCTTCTGTTTTGATTGTTACTTCGCCGCCGTTTGGCATTGCTTGAATTGCGTTTGTTATTATATTGATTAATACGCGTTTGAGTAATTGTGGATCAGCAATTACTGTTATATTATCTATATCAAGAGTTGTTTGGATGTTTGAGGGAATATTTATTTGAGTTAAAAGTGCGACCGTTAAGGGTTTTATTTTAACTATTTGCATTATAGGTTCAAATGGTTTAACAAATGTCTGCAGGTCGCTAACAATTTTATCCATATAACTTATTTGTTCAGTTATTGTTTGAATGCTTTCTTGAAGGTACTTTTTATGTTCACTATCTGGCAGGGAGGATAATTCACCTTTTGCCAAAAAAACTTCCCCAATAATTGTCTGCAGAGGGTTGCGTAGGTCATGACCTACCATACCTGCTGTTTCACCTATAGCAGCTAAACGTTCAACAGTTCGTAATTTTTTAGTTCTTTCTTTAATGATGTCTTCTAAATATTGAGAGTACTTTCTAAGTTGATTTTGAAGTTGCCTAGTTTTAGTAATGTCTTGAACAATTCCTCTTACTTCAACAGGAAAATTTTTTTTGTTGTACTTTGAAATCATGCTTTTTGCGTGTAACAATTTTACTGAATTTTCAATCAGTATTCTATATTCGAAGTCTACAAGTTTACCTTCATTCATAGTAGATTTTATTGCTTTAGCCACAACCTCTCGGTCCTGCGGATGAATTATTCCTAGAAAAGTGTCTACTGTAAGATTAAATTTGGTTTTGTCAATACCATATAGGTGGTAAAGTTCATCGCTAAAAGTAACTTTTTTAGTTTCTAGATTCCATTCCCAACTACCAATACCGGCAACTTGCTGTGTTTGAGCTAGCAAACGTTCGTTTTTTGTTAGTTTTTCTTCAGCATGTTTACGTTCGGTTATATCGCGGTCAATGCCTCTATAGCCGATTAGGTTCTCTTTTTCATCAATTATTGGAACGCCGCTTGTTTCAAGTATTACTTTACGACCGTTTTTGTGGATGTTTATATTTTCAAGGTTGTAGAAGGGTTTTTTATTTTTTGCAATTTTCATAAAAATAGGTAACATTTTCTCAGCTTCATCTTTAGGCATTAGATCAAAAGCAGATTTACCAAGCACCTCTTCAGGGGTATAACCTAAGATGTCTTTAACCTTCGGGCCTACATAGGTATATGTAGCATTCTCATCTACTTGCCAAATCCAATCACTAGTACTTTCAACCAGGCTTCTGAAGCGTTCTTGTGATTCTTTGAGTTCTTTTTCGGTTTTTTTGTATTCTGTTATGTTTTTGCTAATTGCAGTTATGGTATTAGTTGAGGGGTAGATTGTGGTGTGCCATTGTTGTTTTGTGTTGTTGTTTGTGATTTGTAGGTGTTTGATTTCGTTGTTTTCAAGCGCTTCGGTTGCTTTTTGGTGGAAGTGTGTTTTGGCTGGTTCAGGTAGTAGTGTTAATATGTTTTTTCCGATTGCATTATTTGGGTTTATGTTGAAAGTTTCTGTTGTTGCTTGATTGGCGTATGTAATATTAAAGTTGTTATCTAACGTAATAATGCTGTCTTTTATTTTAAAAAGAGCTTCACAGAGATTGGTGTCTTTCGTGACGAAGCCTCAAATTATATTATTAACGTGTTTTATTAAAGTATTAGCTCATTTTTGCGCGGTATAATTTTTTGGTATTTGTATTGTTGGTGTGTCTAGCTGGTGTTAGTCACATATTGATATTATTTGCCGGGTGGTTTTACTTTTTGGTGTTTGTTTTTGAGAAAAGAAAGACCTGTTATTGATGAGAATGCTAAAGATAAGGATCTTGAGATGTTTAGGGAAGATTCGAAAGATGAGTTTTTGACTACTAATGAGGGTGTGCGGGTTAGTCATACCGATGATTCGCTTAAGGCTGGTTTGCGTGGTCCTACTTTGATGGAGGATTTTCATTTTCGTGAGAAGTTGACTCATTTTGATCATGAGCGTATTCCTGAAAGGGTTGTGCATGCTCGTGGTTCAGGTGCGCATGGGTATTTTGAGGTGTATGAATCTTTAGCTGAGTTTACTAAGGCGAAGTTTTTGCAAGATCCTAATAAGAAGACGCCTGTGTTTGTGAGGTTTTCTACGGTGGTTGGTTTTCGTGGTTCAGCTGATACTGTTCGTGATGTTCGGGGTTTTGCTACTAAGTTTTATACTGAGGATGGGATTTATGATTTAGTTGGAAATAATATTCCGGTGTTTTTTATTCAAGATGCTATCAAGTTTCCTGATCTTGTTCATGCTATTAAGCCTGAGCAGGATAATGAGATGCCTCAAGCTTCGGCTGCTCATGATACGTTTTGGGATTTTGTTGCTCATGCTCCTGAAAATGCGCATATGATAATGTGGCTTCTTTCTGATAGGGGTATACCGCGGAGTTATCGTATGATGGATGGTTTTAGTGTTAATACTTTTAGGTTTGTTAATGCACAGGGTAAAGCTAGGTTTGTTAAGTTGCTTTGGAAGCCGCTTTTAGGGACGCATAGTTTGGTTTGGGATGAAGCTCAAAAGATTGCGGGTAAGGATGCTGATTTTCATCGTCGGGATCTTTGGGAAGCTATTGAGATGGGAGATTATCCGGAGTTTGAGCTTTATGTGCAGATGATTGAAGAGGAAGATGAGTTTAAATTTGATTTTGATATTTTAGACCCTACTAAGGTGTGGCCTGAAGAGTTAGTTGTGCCTAAAAAGATTGGCAAAATGGTTTTGAATCGTAATCCAGATAACTTTTTTGCTGAAACTGAACAGGTTGCGTTTCATCCAGGTAATGTTGTACCAGGTATTGATTTTAGTAATGATCCATTATTGCAAGGCAGACTTTTCTCATATTTAGATACGCAGCTAATACGGTTAGGTGGTCCTAACTTTGTTGAAATCCCGATTAACCGGTCTATTGCGCCTGTGCATAATAATCAGCGAGACGGGTATCATCGAATGACTATTAATAAGGGTAAGACTAACTATTTTCCAAATTCGATTAGAAATAATGATCCTAAGCCTGCACCTGAAAGTGAGCAAGGATATGTGCATTATGCTGAAAAAGTTGAAGGTAAAAAGGTGCGTGAACGCAGTGAGAGCTTTAGAGAATTTTATCGTCAAGCATCAATGTTTTACAATAGTATGACTGAGGCAGAAAAAGAGCACATCGTTAAAGCGTTTCATTTTGAGATTGGTAAGGTTGAAAGTAAAGAGATTCGGCAAAAACTTGTTGAGTTGTTTAGTAATGTAGATACAGATTTGGCTGCGAAAATTGCGAAAGGTGTTGGGGTTGAAGGGCCTTCAGGTGAAAAGAAGCGGGCTAGCGATAAGTCTTCGCTGGCTGTTAGCATGGATAATACTGTTAAAGATACAATAAAGAGTAGACGGGTTGCTGTGTTGGTTAATGATGGAGTTAAAGGCTCAGAGTTGATGCAGGTAAGAAAAGCCTTGGAAGATGCTGGAGCACACATTAAGACCATTTCGATGAATCGTGGAGTTGTTAAAAGCGCTGAAGGCGAAGAAATCATGGTTGATAAAAATTATGTGACCACTGGGTCAATTATGTTTGACGCCGTATATGTTCCAGGCGGAAACCAAAATGTTGAAGCACTTAAAAAACAAGGCGATGCAATACACTTTGTTAATGAAGCTTTTAAGCACTGTAAACCTATTGGGGCAACAAGTGAAGGCGTTGACTTATTAAAAGCCTCAGACATCGGTGAAGTAAACTTTGAATCAGCCAATCAAAACGTAGTATCAAATCAAGGCGTAGTAACTGCTACAAATCAAAACAATTTAACAGCATTTATTGAACAATTTAAAACTGCTATAGCCCAACACAGACACTGGAATAGACCACAAAAAACCCAAATCCCAGCATAAAATCA
>CAYSWL010000175.1:0-4343 GCA_964434745.1 uncultured Candidatus Bathyarchaeia archaeon
AATTGTGCACACCTCTATGATTTAAAATACAGAATATATGAATATAAATAATAGTTTGTTATTTTTTGTGCATTTTCTTAAATAATATGCTAAGTAGCAATATTCCGAGTACCACTATAGATAGAATGGCCAACATGGGAAAATCTGAAGGCGTTTGGTAGTCTTTAGGTGTGAATTGTTCATTAACAGCAGTCAATTCTTCAAACCAACCTGTCAATCCGCCTATAGCGTAAAGCTGGTTGTTGATGTTGGCTACTGCCAATCGGCAACGTGCTGTCGGCATAGAAGTTGCTGCGCTCCAACTATTTGTTGAGGGATTATATATCTGAACGAAGTTAAATGCGTCAAGTTCTTGCCTTCCACCTATAACGTAAATTAGTTTTGGAGCATTAGTACCAGTGGTTGCAGCGGCAGCAGCATAAGTTACGGCTTTGGGGATCTGTGACCCAAAGCGCCAGGTGTCGGTTGCAGCATCATATATTTGTGTGAAATTGCAGTCATATCCAGAAGTATC
Organism: uncultured Candidatus Bathyarchaeia archaeon; assembly: GCA_964434745.1. Taxonomy (GTDB): domain Archaea; phylum Thermoproteota; class Bathyarchaeia; order Bathyarchaeales; family Bathycorpusculaceae; genus JADGNF01. The sequence goes on from CAYSWL010000175.1 coordinate 515, forward strand.
AGTATACACACGCCCAGCTAAAACATAGATTTTGTCATTAACAACAGCAGAAGAATGACTCATTACGCCCACAGGCATTTGAGCTTTAGTAGTCCACGTATCGATTTCTGGATTATAGACTTCTGTTATGTTAAGACTATATGGACCTATGAAGTCAAATCCGCCAATTAGATAGATTTTATCTTTTACAACATTCGCGGTTAGATCATATCGGGCGGTAGGCATTGAAGTTTTTGTCTCCCAAGTATCTGTAGCGGGGTCATAAACTTCTACTATTCCAGTAGGCACTGGCTTATATGTACCTACATCGCCACCAATACAATAAATTTTATTCTCATAAACAGCGATGCCAAAATTTGATCGAGCTGTTGGCATCGAAGCCCGCTTAGACCATGTATCTAACGAAGGATCATACTGCAAGGTAGTGTTAACTACCCACACGTCATAGTTTGAGCCCCCGATAATGTAAAGTTTTCCATCAACAACTGCTGCGCCGTGGCCGACTACTGCAGCAGGCATGGACATCTTAGTAGTCCAAGAATCATTTGCTGCTTCTATATACTGAATAGATAATATTGGGAATAATAAAACTAAAGCAAATAGCAAAACTCCACTAAATGCTTTTGTTGTAAATTTCATTACTATCGTCCAATCTATAGAGCACTGGTAAAATATTTATTATTATTTAAAAATCGTTCCAACATTGGAATGTTAAAAAAGAAGCTGTGTTCTTAACTTCTTTTTAATAGGTATATTAGCAAATTTATTATGTATGTTCTTGGCCTATACAGTAAGGTGTAGATTTTGGGCGTAGACTTTAAGGATCTAGTTACAAAAACTCCAGTTAAACTAGAGGAGTTAAGTGGTAAATCTATCGCCATTGACGCCTATAACGCGCTTTATCAGTTTCTTTCAATTATTCGGCAGCCAGACGGCACTCCTCTGAAGGACAACTCAGGGAAAATTACCAGTCATTTAAGCGGGTTACTTTATCGTACGAGTAATTTAGTAGAGATGGGTATTAAACCGATTTATGTCTTTGATGGAACTCCACCTGTATTGAAGACTGCTGAGATTGAAAGACGCAAAGCTGTAAAAATGGAAGCTACCGTGCGTTATGAAAAGGCGATAGCTACAGGCGATATTGAGAAGGCACGCGTTTACGCGCAGGCTACAACTAGTATGAAAGACTATATGGAAGAAGATAGCAGGAGACTGCTAGATTTAATGGGATTACCATGGTTTAAGGCACCTGGAGAAGGGGAAGCACAAGCGGCTTATATGAATAGAAAAGGTGATGTTGATTATTGCGGTAGCCAAGATTACGATAGTTTGCTTTTTGGAGCTAATAGACTCATTAGAAATATTACTATCTCTGGTAAACGTAAACTTCCTAACAAGAGCATATACATAGACATTGTTCCCGAAGTCACAACACTTGAAAGAGTTCTTAAGGAATGTGAAGTTACTTATGAACAACTTATAGACATAGGCATACTTATCGGCACTGACTTTAACCCTGATGGGATTAAAGGTTTAGGGCCTAAAACTGCGCTAAAACTTATCAAACAGTATGGTAGCATAGAAAATGCGTTACCACACATTAAAAACGCAACATTTCCTGTTGAGCCTCAAAAAATTAGGGACATATTTTTACATCCTCAAGTAAACGATAATTATAAACTTGAATGTAAAGATCCTAACGTAGAAGGCATTGTTGATTTTCTGGTTCGTGAAAAAGACTTCTCAGAAGACCGTGTCCGTAAAGCTATTGAACGCATGTTAGAAGGCAGTAAGAAAGCTAAAAGCAAAACCACATTAGAAAAGTGGTTCGGATAGAATATTGACCACAAGCTTGTCTGAGCTTATCTTTTAGCCAATACAATAAAACACCAGCTAACCATCACTAATTTTTCAATACTATGTTAATTAGGAAATAAAAGATCAAACACAGTGCTACTACTTAAAAAAACAAAATGTACACCATAACATAGTTAATAATGAATACAGCAGGTTTAGTTACAATAATGCCTTTAATTTATCGACAATACGGCTTTGTTAAGAAAGTTTAGAGCAATTATTTTATTCTAATGCCATGTTTAGGCAAATTAAACTTAAGAGTTTATTTTCAAAGTGTACTACAATAGTATAATTTGGTGAATAACTGTTCTTAAGATGGTGAACTGCATTTCTGAACTAGTTGTATGAAATAGCCATGTTAAAAGAGCATAGAGCGCTAAAATGATGGCAGGATGGATATGTGGTCATTTACTTATTTTTAAAATATGCCATTGTTAGTTAAGTAATGTGCTTTTTGTTAATTGTACTTAAAGGATTAATAATTAAGATATAAAAAAGAAAAAGAAGGCCTATTTTATTTGACAGTGACTGATTTTGCGAGGTTGCGAGGCATATCAGGGTTGAGGCCTTTTTCTACGGCCATATAGTAAGCTAAGAGTTGCAAAGGTACAATGAAGGGAATTGGTGAAAGTATCTCAGGAATTCCCGGAGGAACTTCGATATAATCGTCGGATAATTTCTTGACTTCTTCGTCTCCTTCCTCAATAATACTAATAATTGAAGCGCCGCGAGCTTTCATTTCCATAATATTACCGATCAAAGTCTTGTGTGTTTGCCCATCTTTTGGACAGATAAATACTACTGGGAATCCTTGCTCGATGAGGCTAATTGGACCATGTTTACTTTCGCCTGCGGGAAATGCAATTGATGGAACATAGGCTATTTCCATAAGTTTAAGGCGGCCTTCATATGCTGTGGCAGTATTGATGCCGCGTCCTAAGAAGAAGAAGATTTTTGCGTCCTTATACTTGTGAGCGAGTTCTTTGACTTTATCCTCTTGGGTGAGTATAATGGCTTCAACTGTTGAAGGTAATATATCGAGTTTTTCAGCTAGGCAGTCCATTTCATCTTGAGATACTTTGCCACGTTTTGTTGACAATTTGAGTGCAAGCTGGGCCATTACGGAGAGTTGGCTTGTAAAGGTCTTGGTAGCAGCTACGCCTATTTCTGGCCCCGATTGCTGGCCAATGTAAACTCTTGAAACTCGTGTAAGAGTTGAGCCAACTGTGTTGGTTAAACCTAATATTGTAGCAGCGCGCTGTTGGGAACAGGTAACCGCGCCTAAAGTATCTGCAGTTTCACCTGATTGGCTTACAGCTAAAATCGTGCTATCGATGTTAACTGATTTACCGTGCTGTTCTACGAATTCGGAAGCATATACTGGATATGTTGGCAAAAATGCGAGTTTAGAAAACATGTATGAAGCTGCAAGGCACGCATGATAAGATGTTCCACATGCAACCATGAAGACTTCATTTGCTCTGTCTAGAAATGTAGATATTAAATCTAAATAGTGTTCTTGTGCTCGAAGTGTGTTTCGTAGAGTTTCGGGTTGTTCATGAATTTCTTTTATCATAAAATGTGGGTACCCTTGTTTTACTGCCATTTCTGGGGTCCAATCGATGTTTTTAGGATCACGTGTTATTGTTGCACCGTCTTGAAGACGTATTATCTCATAATTGGAGCCAGTAAGAATTACAAGCTCGCGGTCGTTTACCATAACAGCTTTGTTGGTTAAGGGTAAAAATGCGGTTATATCTGATGCACAATACATTGCGTTATCGCCTACACCGATTACTAGTGGGCTTTCGTTGCGAGCACAAATTATCTTGCTAGGCTCTTTAGTAGAGATTATGGCAAGAGCATATGATCCTTCGAGTTTTTTGATTGCTTCTTGTACTACCATCGTTAAAGTTAATGCAGAGTTATTTTTGAGAATTTCTTCTATTAGGTGTGGTACAACTTCTGT
>CAYSWL010000176.1:0-4323 GCA_964434745.1 uncultured Candidatus Bathyarchaeia archaeon
TTATGCGGCTAAAGAGAATTTGACAAAATTGATTTCAGCTTTAGAAGCTGCAGGGTTAAAGAGCAAAATCAAAATTATGATAGGTGGCGCTGCAGTTACTAAAGAAGATGCAGAATCAATCGGTGCACTTTATGGGAAAACAAGACAGGAAGCAGTAGATTTAGCTAAAAAAGCGATTGAACAAATACGAAATAAAAACTAGCCTTTTACAAGGTTTTTCTTTCTTGTTTTTTTGTAATTGTAGTTATTTAAGAATAACCATATGGGGATATCTTTACGAGTTTTTTTATTATGATTTTTCTTAGTAGTATGATTGGGATTTTGTATAATCTAAATGTTTTTTTCATATGTTTTAAAAAGTCGTCTATGGTGTGGTTTTGGAAGTTGAATTGTTGTTGAGCTTCTTTGGTGTCGTACCAGTCTAGATGGTAGGTGTTTATGTTTTGTGTGAAGTATTTTTGGTCGGGCAAAGGTAAGGATAATGCGCTGAAAATGTATGTTAGGAATTCTTGGCCTCTGAGTTGCCAGCCGTTTTTTTGGCCGCCTCCAAGAATGTATGCTTGGTTTTTTGGAGTAGTTTTTAATTTGAGTTTTTCAGCTCCACTTACAAGAGCAGTAGCGACATCTTGTGCCATGATCATTTCCAGACGCATATCTTTATGCATATCAAAAAGTTCTTCCATCAAGGTAAATGAACTAGCGAAGGATAAGGCGGAAAATGTTGGAAGTACACCTGCTAGTCTGAAAATGAGGTAGTTGTCAGCGTTTTCTTTTAGGTATTCTTCGCATCTTATTTTTGATTCTTCATAATTACCAGATACTATTAAAGGATCATTGCGGCTAATGAGTCTGTTTTGGTGTTGGGTTGGGCCCATTACGCTAGCTGAAGAAGTGAAAATTAAAGGAATATCTTGCGTAGTTTCTTTTATTGCAGCAACTATGTTTACAGTGCCGCCATAATTTACATCCATTGTTAATTGGCGATGTTTTTTAGAAAGCGGCGGAATTATAGCTGCTAAATGAATTACGGCCTCAGATTTTTGAATCTCATTCTTAACGTTTTCAAAATTTCGAATATCGCCAAAAATTACTTCAGTAAGCATTTTTTTATTCTTTTTAGCCTCTTTACGAGTTTTCTTATTATCTATTTCGAAAACACTTATTTGATGGCCTCGCCGGTATGCTTCTTCCATTACAGCTTTACCAATATTTCCAAACGCACCAGTAATTAACAACTTCATTATTTTCCTTCTCCCAACATTAACTAACAGGCCAATTGTTAGGCAATGTGATGAATTTTACGTTGCATGCGGATACTCGTGAGGTAAGATATTGGTTATTCTATGCATATCTAGTTTATCAGTTATTTACATTTTTAAATTTAAATCGCATTAGAGCTTAGTAGGTGAGGTGTGTATTTGAGGGCTTTGATAGTTTGTGTTTCAAAGTATTATGGGAACACTTTGAAGGTTGCTAATGCAATGGCGTCAGTGTTAGATGCACAAGTTTTTGAGCCTAGAAAAGTAAGAAGTGAAGTGGTTTCTGAGTATGATTTGGTTGGGTTTGGTTCAGGGATATATTTTGGAAAACCTGATAGTAGCATATTTGAATTGATTGACCAGATTGAACCGGTTAATAGTAAAGAAGCGTTTATTTTTTCAACTAGAGGCAGGAATAGTCTCTTTGAGAACAAGTATCATAGAGACTTAAAAGAGAAGTTATCGCAGAAGGGATTCAATGTTATTGGCCAGTTTTCATGCAGAGGATACTCAAATTACCATAGCCTTTTCAAATTATTTGGTGGGGTAAACAAAGGCTATCCACGTAGTAAAGATTTGGATAATGCAAAAATGTTTATACAAAAAATAGGCTTAACAAAAATTTCATAGTTTAAGTAAAAAAATTTTATGTCAACTAATAATATTATGTGTTGGATGCTATTTTTTGTGGAGAATACGTTTTGGTTTTTAATTTTTTGTGCAAATGGTTAAATTTTGTTTAGGTGAAATATGTTTATGGACCTGCGAAGAAGTGTTAGTTTTTTGTTGGCTATTGCCTTTTTAGCTATCAGTTTATTTATCATATTTTATTTGTTTGATGGTGGGTTTTATACTAATTCAGATTTGTTTTGGATTGGTGGGCTAGCAGGTGTTTTTGGATGCACATTTTTTGTAGCAACTATAGGGGTTATTTTCGCTTTAGCAAAGCATTCTGCGACTATGAAAAATTGGTTAGTTGGTTTAATTATATTATCAATTGTAGGTTTGTCAATAATTTATTTTGTTCGAGGACCGTTCTCTTTGAATTCTGATACTTGGTGGTATGGGGTAATAACAGGCTTTTTTAGTTGTTTAGCAACAATTCTTCTTAGCCTATCAAGCTTAATATTTTACAAGTCATTTAAGAAAACTAAATCTAAAATTCAAAAGGCATAAAATAGGCTTATTTTTGAGTCATGTTTAATATTAGTATATCATTGTGTTCTGTGACTTTTTTAGGATAGAATTATTGTTTGATTGTTCCGTGGGAGTTATTTGATGATTATATAGTAGTAGCCGGTGTTCGGTGTTTTATGTCTATTAATGGTTTAGTGTTGTTTGGTTGTTTGTTTTTTCGCAATCTTCTTATTTGTAGTGGTGGTGATTATGTTGTGGATTTTGGCTGCAGAAGGAGACTGTAGGTGAAGAATAATTCTTCAGTTTTTAATCAACAAAATTATCGAAATTTTTATCTGAGTTCTGATGTTAGCCGGGCGCGTCTTGGCTTATCTATGCTGTTAATTCCGATAATGGTGTATGTTGTTAATGATTATAATTTGTTTGGTTTTTCATCAGAGTTATATTTTCTTTTTGCAGTAAGAGCAGCATTATTTGTGTATACTCTTTTTTTAATTTTTTATTTAAATGGAATCAAGAGATTTGAAAAATATGATAGGTCAATCACAGTTTGGGAGTTTATAGTTGTAATAGGCATTGTAATTATTAATTTGACTAGGCCGGCTGTTTTTATTCCTGACCAGGTTATTATTTCTGTAATTTACATTTTCATAATTTGTTTAGTTATTCCAATTCGCTTATTGTTCCAAGCTGTTTCAGCACTAATTATCGCGTTTAGCGTTTTAGGATCAGTAATTTTGAATTATAATATTGTAAGTGTTACTGCGCTTTTGAGTCTCTTGCTTGCATGCGGGATAGGGGTGTTGATTTCTTGGCAATTAGATACGTATAGAAAAATTGGGTTTTTAGGAATTGAAAAACGTGAGGCGGTTGAAAAAGCACTTAAAATTTCTGAAGAACGCTTCAGAAGCCTGGTTGAAAGTACTAGTGATTGGATTTGGCAAGTAGATGCAGATGCAAAGTATACTTATGTTAGTCCTAAGGTTAAAGACATCTTAGGCTATACAGCTGAAGAGGTGCTTGGTAAATCTGCTTTTGAATTAATGCCTAAACATGAAGTTAATAAAAATGTAAGGGTGTTTAGGGAGATTGTTGGTAAGAGGAGTGCTTTTTATGGTTTTGAAATTTGGAATGTTGGTAAGGATGGGCGGTTGGTTCTTTTGGAGATGAATGGTGTTCCGGTTTTTGATGATTATAAGCAGTTGATTGGTTATAGGGGTGTTAATAGGGATATTACTAAGCGTAAGGAGATTGAAGAAGAATTAAAATTGTCTAAAAGTAAACTTGAGGAGTATGCTACGAATCTTGAGCGGCTTGTTAAGGAGCGGACTAAGCAGTTAGGTGAATCTGAGCGTATGGCTGCAATTGGGCAGACTGCTGGTATGGTAGGTCATGACCTACGCAATCCATTACAGACTATAATCAATGAGCTTTATTTGGCGAAGATGGATTTAGAGCAGATGGGAGATTGTGAGGATAAGAAGAGAATGGGTGAGTCTTTGTTAAAGATTGGTGAAGAAGTTAGTTATATGGATAAGATTGTTAGTGATTTGCAGAGTTTTGTTAGACCTATTAAGGCTAATAAGCTTGAGGTAGATCTTAATGAGTTTTTGACTGCGGTTTTGTTACAAACTGAAATTCCGAAAAATGTGCAGACAAATCTACAAGTTGACAGTGGTGTTACTGTTTTTGCAGATCCCCAGTTGCTTAAAAGGGTGCTAATTAATTTGGTAACTAACGCAGTGCAGGCAATGCCACAAGGTGGAATATTAACTTTGAGAGCACAAAAGCAAACAAATGGAGAGGTACAAATTATTGTTGAAGATACTGGCGTTGGAGTACCTGATGAAATTAAACCTAAACTATTCACACCACTGTTCACTACTAAATCTAAAGGCCAAGGCTTCGGACTAGCAGTATGTAAACG
>CAYSWL010000177.1:0-4303 GCA_964434745.1 uncultured Candidatus Bathyarchaeia archaeon
CCCTTGTTACTAGCTGTGATTTTTTTTCTAGCCCCCCTTATATATAGTCTCAACAGGTTCTGGATAGTTAACGATTGAAAGAAACTTTTCTTTCAAGTGGATAAAGTCGGTTGAAAAGGGTTATCGTAAAATTTGGTTATTTTGTTAATTAGAAAATGCAAAAAAATAAAAAGGCGAATGAATAACACGTTTTTGAGGTGAGAAGGTTGGATAACAAAGGTGTAAGTTTTCTTTTGGTTATTATAGGGGTTGCATTAATGATTGTTGGATTCGTATTAGCATTCACATTGGTTGATGTTGCAAGAGAACAATTATCGGAAGGTGTAACTTTTGATGTCTATTTAGGTAGCGGTCTAATAAGAGAAGCGTTTGCATTGATTTTCTTTATCGCTGGATTAGTGCTGACTATTTTGGGTCTAAAGAAATAGTTTTTAGCCGTATCTTACTTCTTTAAAATTTTTACCTAGTTTTTTCTTGTTTCTTTTTTGAGCCTTTGACAATTTAGAATTTCCCGACTTAATCTCACAAACCTTTGGCTTTCCAACCTTATTGCCGAAAATGTCTCGTTTCTGAACGACAAAATCTCCACCTTTATGAATTCTCTTACAATCATTCCCTTGCAAATTCTGCTCTAATTGAAAACTATCCTCAGCCAATCTTCCTCTAAAGCGGTTATTGGATAAAGTTGCTCTTTTAGAAAAATTGTTCAATCCAATGTCAATACTGCCAAAGCCGAAAGGGTCATTGTTTGAAGAGACTTTTCGTTTTACCAAATCGATTGCCTTCTTTTTCTGGTTCTCGGTTGGTCAAAGGCTGAATCCATATTTTTTGCCATTCTTTTCTGAGACTTTATCGCTTCATGCATTATACTGCCTGATTCATACGGAAAAGGTTCATTTTTCCTAAAGGTATATTTCCTTTTAGGCATCAAATCACCGCTAATCTATTTGCTCATGAACTTTATTTAAAATTTTGGGCTTTTTCTATTGAGGTTAAAGTGTTGAATTATCGAGGTAAGTCTAAGAGTAATTATGGTCTTTTAGGTAAGGCTAGAAGGGTTCAGGCTAGGCGTAGTGATCATGCTAAAGCTATTGATAGGAACTTGAAAGCGCCTAAAGCGAGAAGCGTTGACCAATGGTTAAGCGCACCAAATCGGTATGACTTGCCAACAGTAGATACAAACAGACAAAAAGAAGAAAAGTAATTTGCCAAACTTGTTATTGATAGCTGTCTTAATTCTTTTTCTTTTCTTAGGTTTGGTTGTTTCAGTAGCTTTTAGCGTTGATTCTCAATTTTCTTATTTTCTTGGATTTGCATTTGCTCTTCTAGCAATAATCGTTTATGTCCAAGCTCACGTAAACCAAGATAAACTTCATTTATAGAGTCTCCATATTTTACCGCAAAAAAGAAAACTAGTATCATAGAAGCACCACCTTCAAAAACACCAGTAAAGTAAATTCCTATCGACTGAACAACATATTCTCTTGTACTCACATAGGCTATAAGCGCAACCAAAAAAATTAAAGCACCAAAAAATGCTTTTGCCCATGATTTCCACGCTTTCTTATTTGGTTGCACAATATCACCTCTTCCTTAAAGCTGAAAATAGAACCCAAATCGTAATTAAGATAAAAACGAAAATCAAATTGTTTGAAATAGTGTCAATTATTGTTTTTGCATTATTCGGATCAATAAATGACCAAAGAACTAATAGAATAATAAATGCTAGAATAAATTGAAGCAAGTTCATTAGTGCATTAGTTTTTTTAGGCACAAGATAGCCCCAAAGTTAGGTTAGCGCATTGCTTTTATATGTTTTTGCGTTTTGAATCAGGGTTAGCCATTTGTTTTTGCCCTTGATTTCAATCCCACATGCTTCAATTGGCGTTTTGCCGTTTAATGCTTCATGCTCTCGTATGTAGTTATGGAATATCTGATAACCTTGAATAATTGGTGTTCTTTTCTTTTTTAGTCCACGCATGGTCTTTTCTCTGTCTCTTATTTCACCGTTTAACCGTTCCATCTTGTTGTTATTGTGAACCTTGCCCTTGAGCGTAATTTTGCGTATATGTTCGGTGCCTTCAAAAACTTGGTTGCATGCTACTGAATAAGAGGGCAATCCATCGGTGATCAAAGTTTTAGGTGTCTTACCCATTAATCGTTTAGCTCTAAAGAACAGCACTCTAGCGTCATGCTTCTCTTTAGTCTCTGCAACCTCTTGTGCTATAATCAGACGGCTCTCAGAATCCATAAGAGAGAAGAGGTATTTCATGTTCCCTTTCACCCGTAGATAAATTTCGTCCCCTGCCCATGTGTCGCTAACATTTGGGGTTAAAGTCTCAACGTAGTCGCGCATCAAACGAACGTATTTCTGAATCCAGTTGTAAACCGTTCTATGGCAAACCTTAACCCCTAAAAGCCTAAGAGATTTTGTTGTATTCCTAAGACTCTCACCATTAAAGTAAAAGTTCATAGCCGCCGTTATCGCTTGGGGATTATGCTTCATACGCTCAAACCCGATGTTAACGCTAAAGGTTTTACCACAATCAACACAGAGAAAACGTTGTATATCGCCAGCTTTGTTATGTCTAACACCAAATTTTTTAAGGTTAATAGAGTGGCAATACGTACAGTTTGAAATTGTGACCTCTTCAATTATTCGGTTCTTTTTTATGTGCTCTTTTATGTTTAAGCTAAATTCTAGGGCATAGAGGTGTTTACATTTAACATGGCGATAAGTGTGGTCTGGGCATTCACAGTGCCATTCGCCATCAACCATAAAAAGAGCATATTCACCGTTTCCACTCTGAGAACAAACAGTATAAAGGATTTCATCTATTTGCTGTATCTGGTTGGCTGATTGTGCTATTGCTTGCCCTCTTTCTTCCCTTGTGGTTATTTGGTGTGCCATCGCTTTATCGCCACATATCTCTATATCTATACAACTACTTAAGGTATGTGGTTATGGAGATAGAGAGATACATATATATAGAATTATAGCTCTTAGATTACACGGTAATTCGTATGGGTAAAATGAACATAGTATTAGACGATGTTTTAGAGCAAAAATTCAGAGAAGCAGTATTCAAAGTTAAAGGCATGAAAAAAGGAAACATAAGCGAAGCAATCCAAGAAGCCCTTGAATGCTGGATAAACCAACAAAATGTTATACCAAAAAAATAGTCAGGCTTTAAGGTTTTGAAACAAAAAATTTAAGCCAAGTTTGGCAGTAAAACAAAGGTAATGAACTTAACAAAGAGTCAACGCCAAATAATTGGGCTAGTTTTTATTGTTCTCGTAAATACGTTTGCTCTTGTGTACATTTATACTCTAATCGAGTCATATCAAGTAAATCCTTTCTTACCAAACGTAGTAAAAACAAATCTTCCAATTAGGCTCTACTATCCGCCACCAGATAATGACAAAATGGAGCCTATAATGATTAGTTTATGGTTCAATGTTACCGCTGATGGAATGATAACTGAAAATACGCCTATAACGCTAACTAACTTTACAGGACATGTCTATACTAAAAATGACATAGGGATTGATGTTATAGCGGTAGGTTTTTTTCACACAAACTTGAATGAAGGACAAATCTCCGACATTGATGAAGAGAATATTATTGGACCAACACTTATGCCTGTAGGAATACAATGCCATATAGAACCATGCAATTCAACCTTAGCAGACATTGTTCCGTGGCATCAGCAACCACCTTTTTCGTTTCCTGTAGGTGGAGATTATTCGCCAACTATTACCGTTAATGTTGGAAACACTTCGTTACAGCATACCTATAATGAAATAAAAGTTCATGTTGCAACATCTTCAGAACTTCAGTCACAGGAGCTTGACCGTATTAACGTATTAATTTCAGTGGCTTTGCTTGTTTTTGCCGATGTGGAACTTATTTGGCTGTTATACGAATGGCAAGAAAAAGCGGATAAACAAAATCAACCGAAACAGCAGAAGTATCCACAAAGTATGGGTTACTCATAATGTAAATTACTTTTTTTGGGCTTAACATTAGAAGGCTCTGAAAAAATGCGCATACAACCTCCTATTGCAACCAACATCAAACCTGCCAAAAAACATGCTAAACCAGCAAACAATGCAAGGTATGCAAACACTACCCCTAAGCCTATAATGGGAAACCATAAATTTTCAAATAGTTTCTGGATTTCAATTTTCAACCGACTTTATCCGCTCAAAAGAAAAAGGTCAATCAACCGTAAATTATCCAGAACCTCTCAACACTTGTTGGATTGGGGTTTGTGGGGTTGTGTGTTTGCTGGAGGGTTGT
>CAYSWL010000178.1:0-4294 GCA_964434745.1 uncultured Candidatus Bathyarchaeia archaeon
GACGATTTCTTCTGTTTGTCTATAACGTGCCATAACTAACATTCCCTATTTTTTATGAATCATTTTTAACCTGTAAGGTTCCTTTTTTAATGCATCTAAGCATTCTAAGTCTCTCTTAAAGAGATAAGCTACATGGAAATTGAATCTGTCGCCTATTAACTTTATGGAGTCGTTTTCGATGAATTATTGGGGAGAAAACTTTGCCATTTAACCAAACAGTAACTGATTTTGAGGCAACTTTAGCATATTTTTTTCTTTAAATACGCAAGTTCAATTTTGATGGGCAGAAACAAAAACGCAACCCACAAGACATCAATGCTAAAATGTTATTTGTATAATCAAAAACCGATTAACACCCGATTAGTTTAAATTACACCCCCAATATCTAAGCAAAAAACAAACGTCGAAAATATAAAACTCCTCGTATTAGAGTTATATGCTGAGGATATTCATGAACACTGAACATGTTTCGGTACAAAGTAAGAAACTGCTATTCTGCGTTTCTGTTGCAGAATTTTTAAGCAGAAATCTGTTCAGGGCTTTGGATTTTTGACGTTTTTTACATTAAAGTTTTGGCGGAATTAATTTGGATAAAGCATCGTCTAGAGATATTGGTGAGGTCTTCAAGGACCTTAATACATCAGTTGAAGGGTTAAATAGTGACGAAGCTAAAGCAAGATTAAAAAAGCATGGCGCGAACATGCTTATCGAGAAAAAGCAAGTTCCACTTCTTGTTAAATTTATCAAACACTTCCGCGACTTATTTGGCATACTACTTCTGGTAGCAAGCTTTCTCTCATTCATAAGTGGCAGCCCAGAACTTAGCATAATAATTCTTGCTGTTGTTCTAATGAACATATTTTTCAGCTTATTCCAAGAATCCCGTGCAGAAAAAGCCATGGCGACGTTGAAAAGTTGGATGCCAGAATATGCTAAGGTAATGCGGGATGGAGAATTACGAAAAATCCTCGTTAAAGAAATCGTGCCAGGCGACATAATACATCTTGACGAAGGAGATCGTGTCCCAGCAGATGCTCGTCTAATTGAAGCATTTGACTTGTATACCAATAACGTTCCATTAACCGGCGAATCTGAGCCACAACCACGAATTGCCGAAACTTCAAAAGAGGTAGAAAAAGCCTTCTTATATTCTCCAAATTTGGTTTTCATGAGCACTAGCGTTGCTAAAGGCCAAGGTAAAGCGGTAGTTTACGCAACAGGCATGAACACCCAGTTTGGAAAAATTGCTAGCTTAACTCAGACCATACGCGAAGAAGATAGCCCACTTCAAAAAGAAATCGCCATAACTGCAAAATACGACTTTATAATAGCAATCACAGTAGGAATAATCTTTTTCCTTGCCAGCACTTTATGGCTACATGTTGATTTTGCTAAAAGCATCTTCTTTATGATAGGAGTAATGGTGTGTTGTGTTCCTGAAGGACTACAAGTCACCGTCTCTAGCGCCCTAGCTATAAATGTGCTGAAAATGGTCAAACAACACGTACTAGTTAAGCGGTTATCAGCCGTACAAACACTAGGCAGCGTCACTATAATATGCACTGATAAAACAGGCACAATAACTAAAGGCGAAATGACTGTCAATAAACTCTGGGTTAAAGATTACACAGTAGAAGTTTCAGGTTTAGGATATAACCCAGCCGGGGACTTTACTTATAACGATAACTTACTTCAAATGTCGGAAGCAGGAACCCTTGAGAAACTTCTTGAAGTTACGGCATTATGCAATGGTGCAAAGATTGAGCCACCTTCAGACAAAAATAAATCTTGGAGCATTATTGGCGACCCCACAGATGGAGCTCTACTAGTTGCGGCTATAAAATTTGGGTTAAACATCCAAAACACTTTAGCTAAAAAGCCAATTATCGATATTTTACCATTTAGTTTTGAAAAGAAACGTATGACAACGATACATAAAGTCGAAGATGAAATCCTTGTATATACTAAGGGTGCTCCAGGAGCTATAACAGACATTAGTAAAAACATACTTATCAATGGCAAAATTGAAGACTTAACTAAAGAATATTTGAAGGATATACAAGACAAAATCGACGAATTTGGTAAAGAAGGTCTACGCGTTATCGCGGTTGCTTACAAAAAAATACCAGCAGAAAAATACGTTAAAGGTCAAGATGTTGAAAATGATTTAACCTTTATCGGGCTAGCTGCCATGCGTGACCCACCAAGAAACGAAGTCAAAGATGCCGTGTTAAAGGCAAAACAAGCAGGCATAAAAACAGTTATAATCACAGGCGATTATGGTCCAACAGCACAAGCTATAGCCCAAGAAGTATGCATAGTAGACCAAGGCCACTGTCAAATTATTCGAGGCATAGACCTAGATAACTTAGATGATCAAGCTATTGTAAATGAGGTTAAGAAAGGCAACGTAATTTTTGCGCGTGTTTCCCCTGAACAGAAGCATCGTATCGTTACAGTCATAAAAAAGGGCGGAGAAATTGTAGCAGTAACAGGGGACGGAGCAAATGATGCACCTTCATTAAAGGAAGCAGACATAGGCGTTGCCATGGGTGCATCGGGAACAGATGTAGCCCGTGAAGCAGCAGATATTGTATTACTTGATGACAGTTTTGCATCCATTGTTAAAGCTGTTGAGTCAGGTAGAGCAATCTATGAAAACATTCGCAAATTCATCGTTTACGTATTTTCACATAACTGGGCAGAGCTTATACCGTACGTGCTTTATGCTACACTTGGATTACCTTTGCCGCTACTTGTCGTGCAAGTATTAGCAATTGACCTAGCCATAGACGTTATCCCATCGCTAGCTTTAAGTCGTGAACCACCTGAAGCAGGAATTATGCAAGAGCCACCTCGAAGTACTAAAGAACGCCTATTCACACGTAGAGTCTTAGGTCGATCAATATTTATAGGCGTAATCATAGCCGCGGGTGCAATGTATGGATGCTTAACAGCATGGACTGCAGGCGGATGGTACTTGGGAATGTCACAAGCTGAAGTAATGGCATTCTCAACTACAGAAGCATACACCAGAGGGGTAACTATGACATTTGCGGGCATCGTAGTTGCTCAAGTAGGTAACGTTCTTGCGTGCAGAACAAGTAAACAATCTATATTTAAAACCAGCATAAAGACGAACAAATGGATACTCTTTGGTATTGTAGCACAGTTAAGTATACTAGCAATTCTGATTTATGTGCCACTGATGCAAGAGTTCTTCGGGACCACAGCACTATACATAAGCGATTGGATATTCTTGTTTGGATTAGCAGGCGTAGTAATCATAGCAGAAGAAATCCGCAAATTCTTTGCTCGACGATTCTCCAAAACTGTAAGTGCCTAATCAAACAAATATCTTCTTTTTACAAAACAGCATTGCTCTTTTTGATGAGCTACAATAAAGGATACGTATGAAAAGCAGTTTAACTTTTATTACAAAAAACAACTACTTTTGATTACACAAAACGTCAAAATTAGCAAATCATAGCAAAAACTTGTGGCACATGTATTAGGGCAGTACCCTCTAGCAGGCTATTAAATAATACAGTTCATATTAAAATAGACCATATTTTTCGCAGATTATATAGTAAACATGAAGGTAAAAGGCTAAGAAGGGATTACGGCTTTTCATAGCCATATGCTTTGATTCTTATATTTTGGTGTTCTGTCTGCCACAAATTACCTGAATGCGGTTTATCAGGGTTTATTTTAAAATCAGGCAGTATCAAACTTTCAATTTCTACAAGACTACTAAAATTTTGAGTCCCTAAGTCTTTAACGACTTTTTCCCATTCACCACTTGAAGTTAAATATTCGACTTCAAGTTTACAGTTATAAAGCGTCATATGATGCGTAATATCTTGTACACCGATGGTGTACTCAAATGCGTAATATACATTACCATCATCACTTTCATATTCATGAATAAAGGACATAACATGAAAGTCAACTTCAGGATTAGACAAAAAAGCATTATAAGCTAAGTAAGTCCCCAGCACAGTAAACAAAAAAATGGCTGCAACTACAATCAGCTTATTATTGGGCATCATTCTAACCAAGTTATTTTTAAATAAATCTACTTTTAAAATTTGCCACGACAATCAAAAACTAAAAGGAAAAAGTCTTAATATTTACATTATTATTGATTATTCATCAAAGAATTTTTTTAACTAAATTACATGTGAACATGTGCAGTTAACTGCATAGGTAAAGACAGGCATACTAACGTATTTTGAATACATATCTAGTTGCAGAAAAATTTTAATGCCGGCCAAGTGGTAATGACTGGTAG
>CAYSWL010000179.1:0-2894 GCA_964434745.1 uncultured Candidatus Bathyarchaeia archaeon
CCCAGATTTATGCCTCTCTTTTGAAGATAGGATAACAAACGGCTGTAGTAAATGCATTGCAAATATCATATCTGACTCTAATTAGAGGTATTTGTTTATGAAAGCTATAGTTGTTGGATCTGGAGCTGGTGGTGCCACAGCAGCGCGTGAATTAGCAGAAAAAGGCTTTGAAGTAATGATCTTAGAGGCTGGAAAACAGTTTCACCCACTCACAAGGCTATTCTCAAAATTATCTCCTTTAAGAGGAACAAGGTTAATCAAAAATGAGCAGGCAATAACAAAATTTTTTCCTCATCTTAGAACGCAGCGTTCAAGTTCAGAGCTAGCTATCGTTATGGGCATAACCACTGGTGGCTGTACTGCAATATCAACTGGTAATATACTTCGAGCTGAAACCGGGTTTAAAGAAATTGGGCTTGATCTTAGACCTGAATTTGAAGAAATTGAGCAAATAATCCCAATAACTACTGTTCCTAAAGAAAGATGGCGTCCTCTAACACAACGCATGTTTGATGAATCTGAAAAAATGGGGTTTGCCCCAACGCCTACACCTAAAGCGCTTAACCTTGAAAGATGTGCTAGCTGTGGTTACTGTGAATTAGGTTGCTCCAAAGATGCTAAATGGACTTCTATGTGTTTCCTTCAAGATTTGCATACTAAAAAGATTTCTTTAGAGACTGAAGCGTCTGTACAAAAAGTCATCATAAAAAATGGATGTGCAAAAGGACTCATTGTTTCTCGCGGTTCATCAATAGAGCAAGTAGATGCTGATGTAATAGTATTGGCGGCAGGCGGAGTAGGAACTGCACAAATTCTAAAAGCATCTAATTTACCTGCTCGCGATAACCTTTGGATCGATGTTGTACTGACTGTAGGTGGCATCTATGAAGGTAGCCAGATGCTAAATGAGCCACCTATGGTGTGGGTGATAAAGCAGGATGGTTACATAATTTCGCCTTACTTTGACTTGTTATCTTACTGGTTCCACAAGCCCTGGCGTGATGTATCGCTTAAAAACCGTGTAGGTGTTATGATTAAGCTTGCTGACACCGAGCAAGGTTCAGTAGATGCACATGGAAATGTAGTAAAAGCTCTTACCCCACTAGACTATGAACGTCTAAATGAAGCTAAAACCAAAGTTAAAGCAATAATGGAAGCTTCAGGCGTAAAAGGTCCCTTCGTGGACGGTCTGCTAAATGGTGGTCACTTAGGCGGTACTGTGCCCCTCACCAAAGCTGATGTGTCCTCTATGCATCCATATTGGTTGCCAGATAATTTATGGGTTGCAGACCTTTCTTTACTGCCTCACTCTCAAGGGTTACCAACTATTTTGACTACTGCTGCTTTAGCCTTACGCGTTGCAAGACGTATAGCCGAAGCATACCATTAACATATCTTTTTTAATTAATGCATTTGTTCTTTACTTAAGAGAAACATATTTGAACTTATTAGCCTCAAATTACACAAAGGAAGCTGCCGCATATTAGTAAATATAAGAAAGAATATTCAAAGACATCTTTGATTTTTGGTAATCTAGTAATTGTATTCTGGGGTATTATCGGTACTTTTGCTGTATGGTATGTGAATTTGGTAGCTGCTTTAGCCTTCTTTATTGTAGCAGCTGTATTAGTATATGGACTTTTACGTAAAAGATGCTGCAAGACCTGCTATTATTGTAAAACATGTACAGTGGGGTTTGGCAAATTACCTGAATTATTCTTCAGAAGAAATGGCACTGAAAACGTTGACTCTGCTGGATTAAAATTGTTTCCTTTTGTATATCTATATGTAGGTTTTGTACCTATTGCAGCAGCTATGTATTCTATAATACAAGATTATGCAATAACCAAAGTTGTATTACTAATTCTTCTAATAGCCTTAGCATTATACACTGGAATAGTTAGACGAAAAGTGCTTCTAAACAAGAACAAATAATTATCACATAACTACCAATTCCGAAAAAAATGAAAAGAATAACTGTAGCTGCTTGTATGCAGTCACATACTCTTAAGAAAACAGCGTCCTGAATATTCTTCGATGATGATTTATGGGTCAAGTTAAATCGCCTGATGATGCTCTATCAGAAAGATCTGATGAAACCTGCCGCTTGGTTTGTCTGATCTGCAAGAAAACATTCGCCACAAAAACTGAACTGGATAACCATATGAAAAAAGAGCATTCAGCACAAATGTAAATTCAATCTGCTTGTTAATTTTCACTAACTATAATAGTTAGAAAAGGAGGCTGTTGAGGTGTGGATTTTGAGGCTTTAAGAAGTGAAATGCAAACTATAATTGATAATAGGCGTTTTCTTGAGAATTTTGTTTTACCTGATTACCAACAGATGTGTATATCAAACATTGCCTCTGTAGCAGGCAAAGCGTTTTCAATATCATCTCTTCAGAAATCTAGTTTACCTGAAAATCATCTTGATAACTTACGCGGCGTTGAAAAAGTATTGCTGATAGTGCTTGACGGTTTAGGTTACAACCGTATACTTGCACATACAGAGAAGTATATGAGTTCATTTTATAATTTGGCTGATCGTGGCAGTTTACATCCATTAACCAGTACATTTCCTTCAACAACCTCTACAGCTTTGACTAGTATTTTCACTGCATTGCCACCATCAGAACATGGCATAATAGGTTTTAACATGTTTATGCAGGCTTACGGGCTAATCATAAACACTCTTGATATGCGTTCGGTGTATGGATTTGGACATGGCTTAGACTTTGCAGAGGATTTTTCAAAGAATATATATCCATGGCTTTCAACACTAACCGACCATGGAATTAAAACTCATATGCTAACACGTCGCAACTTAGTTGGTAGTGGACTATCAAAGGTAATCCACAAGCATCAAAACTTATGCGGATACGCGTTAGTCTCTG
>CAYSWL010000179.1:2994-4290 GCA_964434745.1 uncultured Candidatus Bathyarchaeia archaeon
CTATCAAAGGTAATCCACAAGCATCAAAACTTATGCGGATACGCGTTAGTCTCTGATCTATTTATGCTAATTCGCAAACTGCTCGAGCAGCCTGGTCCAATGTTTATCTGCGCATATTACGGAGGAATAGATACAGTTGAACACACTTACGGTCCTTACTCTGAAGAATCAACTGCAGAAATTCGCACCATAGAAAATCTGCTTAAAGAAACAGTTTTTGACAGACTACCTTTTGAAGTAAAAGCCAACACGTTACTTGTCATAACAGCTGATCATGGCGTAGTAAAAACTGAACAAACCCACTCGTTAAACAATCCTCAAATAAGTAGTCATTGCCTAATTCCTCCAACTGGAGATTTAAGGACAGCTTTCTTTTTCCCTACCTATGGACATGAAGTTGAACTTCGTGAAGCCCTTAAAAAGAGTATCCAAGGATTCAGCATACTGTCTTCAAAAGATTTAATTGAAAATGAAGCTTTCGGGCCTGTGAAAAACTCAGATTATCTTCAAAATAGCATAGGTACTATAGCTGCGTTAAGCCAAAGCAAAAATTCAGTTTTCTACCAGCATGCTTTCAAAACCCAATTCCAAACTCTTCATGGTGCACATGGTGGTATGACGCCAGAAGAAATGATTGTGCCTTTGCTTTCTGCACGACTATCTAAACTTTAACAAGTGCCTCTAGTTACAGACTACCATTTGATATGCGTAATTTATTTGCTGTAACAAAAGTAATGCCAATTATCAGGTCATTGTAGCATAGTATACTATGCGGCATGTATTGTTTTGAAGTACTGTAGTTGCAGAATAAAGAAGATAATCATGAAGGTTAATTGCAAAAAGTATAAATGTTCGCATTTAGGGATATGGTTGGGTTTTCCATATGATATATTTGTTTGAAGAAGACGAGAATGACGATTGCGACTGCGAAGATTGCGACTGTGAAGACGAAGAATGGTAA
Source organism: uncultured Candidatus Bathyarchaeia archaeon (assembly GCA_964434745.1). Classification (GTDB taxonomy): domain Archaea; phylum Thermoproteota; class Bathyarchaeia; order Bathyarchaeales; family Bathycorpusculaceae; genus JADGNF01. The sequence continues at coordinate 3,956 of CAYSWL010000179.1, forward strand.
CCGCTTGACTTGCATATCTTCTTCTGCCCTTTTTTTACCTATCCATTTTTAATTTTTCATTAAAAGTTTAAAATTATTTATTCTTCTTAAGCTGTCTGCCCGTATAACCTCTTTATATGTTCTCGTAAAACGGTCCAAAGTATAGTAAAGTTTTATAGACCATACTACGCGTTGATATGTTGGCAGTGGGTCTTAGGCGGGGGGGTAGGGGTCCCTTGTACCGTAAACCCTCTATATGACGGGCTAACAGCAGAGGCTGAGGCGTAAAAGGCCGTTTGGACCCTCATTTCCGAAACAGTGACTATCCGTCCTTTGAGGCTGGCGGTCTCTGAGCA
>CAYSWL010000180.1:0-3685 GCA_964434745.1 uncultured Candidatus Bathyarchaeia archaeon
TAATGAGCGGTGACTGGAGTTCAGACGTGTGCTCTTCCGATCTTATTCAATATTTACCTTTGAACACATAAAAAATCATTTGATCAGTGTTGGATTTGAAATTGTCAAGTTATGCTTTGTTGAGACTGATTATTCAACTAGATTTATCGATAAATTGACTCGGAAAATATCACCTAATATGTTAAAAAGTCTAACATATCCGCGAATATATGTTTTAGCTAAAAAACGATTACAATAATTTAATGTAGGCTAAAGAAGTCTTTACTATATTGGTATTGTAATTATTATTAAAAAACATACTATTTTTAGCGTGTAGTTAAGCGAGAAGTTGTGGTAGTAATTGTTGTTGAAGGTATTGTGTTAGTAGTTGTAGTTTGCATAGTTGATGTGTAAGTAATTTTTGTAGATGTGATTGTCGAGGTAGTTGTAGTATAAGAAGTCACTGTTACTCTTGTTCCTGTTGAGCTTGTAGTTGTAATAGTGTTAGTTTCAGATATAATAGTGGTAGTAATTGTACCTGTTCCAGAAGTACTTGTAAGAGTTACTATTGGCGTTGTTGCAGTACTAGTAGTTAATGTGCTAAGCGAAGAGATTGTTGAATAAGCTGTAGAAGTCGAAGTCATTGTAGTTGGAAATGTTGATGTAACTGTTGACCGACTAGTTGTAGTTATAGTAGATGCTACGCCTGAAGTTGTACTGCTAGAAATAGTTGTAGATGTAGTTCCATAATGTACAATAGCAGTTGCATCAACACCTGGAGTGACAAAGGTACCTTCAGTACCTACTAGCCAATTGCCATTAGTCCAACCTTGGAAATAATAATATGGGTAAGGAGGAGCAGCCCAAACATCTAGTAGAGGGGTATAAGCAATAATTGAATGCTGTGATCCAACATTCCAAAAGAATCTATCAGGCTTCAACAATTCCCATTGCGTCATGTTTACACCATCTACCGAAAGTACAGGACCATTAAAGCTAACAGGCAAGCCTTCCACCTCAAATATTACATAAACCTTTTCATGTACATAATTCGCCACTACTGTTGTATCAACAGCTGGTGTAACAAACGTGCCAACATCAGCTACTAAGCCATAACCATTAGTCCAATCATTAAACCCATATACACGCCCATTGTAAGCATTAAGAGGAGTATGAGCAATAACACTATGGGAAGAACCTATTGCCCAATTAAACACCCTAGGCAGATTGTAGCTATAATAATTAACACCATCAATTGTAAAAACCACACCATTAATACTAGGCAAATCGTTAGTCGTAAAAGTTATTTGAGAACTTAGCGAATTAGTAGTAGATGCTGTTGATGATGTTACAGTACTAGACGTTGAAGTAGTTGTGCTTAACGTTGTTGTGTTTGTTACTGTATTTGTGATTGTGGATGTGATTGGTGCTTTAGGTTTTAATGCGAAAGCACGTATGATCCATGGATCAGATTGAGCCATAGTGTATGATCCGCCGCTAATAGTTCCAACAGAAAGCATTGATGCTGTTTGAAGCTGCAAGCAACCACTACCGTCACCACTAGTACTAATAAATTCAGCTACTTGCTCTTCCCAGTCTCCGCCTGTTTCACCAGTAAAGGAACCTAAATTATTAGCACCAGCCACATAGACAAATGAAACAGGCATAGCATTTTGATCTGTTATAATTACCGACTGTGCATAAATTGTGTTAGAACTTCCAGAGCCAGAACTTCCGCTCTCGTAAAAGTTTGTAGTTGCAACATTACGAAATGCATACATCCGCGCCATAATGTATTCATTGCCATTAGTTGACACAGAAATTGTTCCTGTTTCAGTACCGTCACTAAATTTATAATAAATCCATTGATTGTTATTGCCAATTGAATCTGGGCCATAAAGAAGAGTAAACTGAGAAGGTACTGTGACGATTTTGTTATTGCTAGTTAAGGTGACTTGGAGAAGAATTAAATCATTATTTTGCAAGTTTGGCGGATATGAAGGTGTTAGGGTACCTGTTTTTTCAGCTAAGCCAGCTCCTGCGGAAACAAAAGTTACTTCTGGTTGCATAGTTGTTGTTGATGTTAACGTTTGAGTTACTACTGAAGTTGTTGGCATTTGTGAAGTTAATGTTTTTGTCATTACTACATCTACAGGGACAACTGTTGTGACCGTTGAAGTGGTTGGATATTCAACTATTTCAGTACTTGTAGTGTCTATTTGGGTTATAGTAGTTGTTGGAATTGTTTGTGTTGAGGTGATGGTTTCTGTTGATGTGCCAGAAGTTGATGTTAGAGTTTGTGTTGTTGTGCCAGAGGTTGTTGTATAAGTTATCGTAGTACCGTGTGTGGATGTTATTGTGGTTTCTCCAGTTGTAGTTATGTATTGAGTTGTTGGAATGTTTTCGCTCGTAATAGTTGATGTGCTAGTGGCTATTGTTGAGGTGTATGTAGTTGGACCAGTGTAAGTAGAAATGACTGCTACATAATGAATACCTGAATAACTAAAACCTGCTGATGAACTAGTTCCTCTAGTTGAATAAATATTGAAAGTGTAAACTTGGTTTTTGACAAATTCAGCAGGATAAATCAAATTTAATCGGATATCTTCACTAGGATGGAAGGTAAGGTTTGAAGAGGTAATTGTGCTTGATATTTCGTTAATAAAGACGCGATCAATGGTTACTTGGCTAGCGCCAATATTTCTTATTACTAAAGTTACGTTGTTTTCTGAGTTAAAGATGGCAGCTTCAATAGATATGCGCTCTTGCATTTCAGGCAAAGCACTGTTTCTTTGTGTGGCTATCCAGCTGCTGTATGCGCCATAGGCTATGCCGAAAGCAACAACTGTTATTACCATTAATAGTAATGTGGCAATAACTGGCGACACGCCGCTCTTATTATTTAGACGCATATAACGTCAATATTTCAACGCATCCAAATAAAAGCATCGTTATATAAATAAGTGAAAACCAACCAAAAAGGCATTAAAAAATAATGAAAAAAGCTACAAGAAAGACAAAATAAGTGAAGGTTTAATTTTTGGTATTAGTTTTTGTGGATTATCTGAAGACTGTTTCTTGGGGATATACAGTTATTCCTGAGTCTTTTATATCATATAGGCATAGTTTGTTTACTGTTTTTACGCCTCTCATTTTTCTTACTTCTAAGGCGCGGATAACATTGTCTCTTATTCTGTGAGCGCGCAGATATATTACACCTTGGGCAAGAAAGTCAATTATTCCAAAACTTTGGCTATCTAGTTTTTCTTCTGAAGCTTCTGCAAGAATCATGGTAGTTAGTTTTAGTTCTGTTAAACCTCTGATTAGTTTTAGAGTTTGTTGTCGAGTTTCAAATTCGTCTCGGTATTGCATCGAGAGGGCTTTTAAGGAGTCTACAACGCAGCGTTTTGCGTTTAGTTTACGTTTAGCTTCAGCAACTACACCTAATAGGCCATCAACGCTAAAATCGTCAGAGCCTAATCCAGCTTTTATTTCATAACGACTTTGTGAATTTTTTAATGGGGAAGCATCAAGTAATGCTAATTTTTCTTTATTTTCTAAATCGTAAAGATTCCATCCAAAACGCATAACATTATTTGCTATAGAGTAAGGTGGTTCTTCTAAGGTAATGTATATACCGGGTTCATTTTGTTGTTTGATTCCATTATAGAGAAACTGGGTGCCGAAAATTGTTTTTCCAGTACCT
>CAYSWL010000180.1:3695-4265 GCA_964434745.1 uncultured Candidatus Bathyarchaeia archaeon
CAGTACCTGGACCGCCAACGATAGCATAGCAAAAGCCTTTAGGAAAGCCGCTTTCAATCAATTCGTCTAAGCCATTAATGCCAGATTTAACCCTATCTTGATCCAACAACTAACCCTCTTCACTACTTTACCTAAAACCCTCTTAATATTGCTTATTTTCGTTCTCAAAAGATTACATCTTTCTTTAAGACACGTAATATCTAGAAAAGTTCGCTACTGTTAAGGGATGCTTGAGTATAACATTTTTTGGAACGTGTTTGTTTGTAGTCTTATTGAAAAAATCATTTTTTGGTTGTTTTAACATTTTTTATTGGAATGATTCTATGATTTTTTCGATTACTGTTTTTGTTTTGATAATTTCTTGAGTTGAGCATCTGCGACTTAACTCTATTGTTATTGGTCCAGTATAGTGATAGGAGGTGACTTTTTTTAAGAATTCAACAAGAGAGGGTTCTTGTTCTGTAAAGTATCCATGTCTTCGTCTGCTTAGGTGTATGTTGCTAAGTTTTGTGTGAAATTTTTCTATTAAACTATCAGTTACGCCTGTGGCGAACGCGTGGCTAGTGTCAA
>CAYSWL010000181.1:0-4211 GCA_964434745.1 uncultured Candidatus Bathyarchaeia archaeon
TTCACAGTCTTCTGTACCCATGAAAACTACAGCTTTCAAACCTAAGGCTGCACATGCTATCGCAGTTGCTACACCATGTTGCCCAGCTCCTGTCTCAGCAATCACGCGGGTTTTACCCATACGTTTAGCAAGCAACGCTTGACCAATTGTGTTGTTAATTTTATGTGCTCCACTGTGTGCTAGGTCTTCTCTTTTTAGGTAGATTTTTGCTCCTCCAAGTCTGCGGCTTAGATTTTCTGCGTAATAAAGGGGTGTTGGTCTGCCCACGAATTCAGCTAGGTAGTAGTCAAGTTGTTTTTGAAACTGTGGATCATTACGTGCTTGATCATATGCCTTTTCTAGTTCATTGATTGCTTCCATCAGGATTTCTGGGACGAAGCGCCCTCCATATTTTCCAAATTTTCCATCCACTGGGTAATTACTTATTTTCATTATGCGTTTACAAACTCCTTGATTTTTAATTCTATATTGTCAGTTAACATTACGCTTGAACCTACAAGGAAAGCTGATGCGCCGCAACCACGTAGGAATCTGATGTCAAAAGGTGACTTTATTCCACTTTCGCTGACAACCAGTTTACCTTTGGAATTTACCTTTTGAAGAATTTCTTTAGTGGTATTAAGATCTATTTTTAAGGTTGAAAGATCACGGTTGTTTATTCCAACCAAATCAGCTTTGCTCTCTATTGCGGTTATGAATTCCTTTTCTGTGTGAGTCTCTAAAATAACCTCAAGACCCTTCGAGTGAGCAAGAGCAACCATTTCATCGATACTCAATTCACCATAACCTCTATCGTAGATTGCCTGAATCAGCAAGACCGCATTTGCGCCTAAACCTGCGGCACAGTTAATCTGGGAAGAACTCACGAAAATATCTTTCATTAGTATGGGCAAATCTACTGCTTTACGAGCTATACTTAGAGTCTGCAGAGAACCATTGAAATGTTTAGGCTCAGTTAAAACGGAAATCCCGATTGCTCCACCTTTTTGCATATCTCGAGCAATGTCTTTTGGGTTAATATCTCTGCGTATTGTCCCCAATGAAGGCGAAGCCCCCTTAATTTCAGTAATAATAGCGTTTAATCTCGAGTTTTGTATTTTTTTCCTTAAGCTTACTTTATTTTCTGATTTCGCTTTTAGGTCTTTGTAGTAACCGCTATCGACAGTTTCTTTTGCATCATGCGCTAACACATCAAGAAAGTCAGTCATGTTTTGTCTCCAACTCCTCAAGATGAACTAGACTTCCACCTGAAGCTTTAATCAAACCCTTTAGCTTAGCGTAAGCGGCTCCACTTTTAACAGATTCAAGAGCTAACTCCATGGCTTCTTGGAAGGTGTCTGCTTTTCCACCGATTATGATTCCAGCGGCACTGTTAACTAGAGCAATATCTGATTTTGGGTCCCCAAGAATCGTTCCGTTTAAAATTTTAAATAATGTTTCACTGCTATCTTCAACTGATGTGCACTTCAATTTTTCTATACTTGCCTTTTTTACTCCAAAATCCCTCGGATTTATTTCTGATTTCTTTATTTTACCATGCTTTAAGTGTGCAATCACTGTTTTTCCAACGGTTGAAATCTCATCTAAACCATTTAACCCATGCACAACCATTGCCTCTTCGCAGCCCAGCTTTTCTAGAGCAACAGCTATTGGCTCAACAATTTTGGGGTCATAGACGCCAAGTAGTTGAGCGTTGGCACGTGCGGGATTTGTTAATGGCCCTAAAATGTTGAAGACTGTGCGTACTCCGATTTCCCATCGGGGTTCAGCGGCATATTTCATTGCTGGATGGAATGCTGGTGCAAACATGAAACCTATGCCTAATTTTTGTATGTTTTCTTCAACAGCTTTAGGTTCCCTGTTTAGGGTTAATCCAAGTTTTTCCAATGCGTCTGCGCTTCCACTTTTACTTGTAACTGCTCTGTTTCCATGTTTCGCCACTGCAATATTAGCGCCGGCGATTATGAAAGCGGCTGCGGTACTTACGTTGAAAGTCTTGACTTTATCTCCGCCTGTACCACATGTATCAATTAGTCGCCCCTTTACATGTGGGTTGATTTGTGTGCAATGGTTTCTCATGACAGATGCAAACGCAATTAATTCCTCGGCTACTTCTCCTTTCATGCGAAGGGCTGTGAGGAACGCAGCAGTTTGCGAGTTTGTTGCTTTTCCCGACATGATTTCTGTCATTATGGTACTTGCTTCTTCGTAAGTGAGATTTGATCTATCTACTAGTTTTTGTATACTCTCACGGATCATAACTTGGTCTCCAAGAAGTTTTTGATTATTTTTTTACCGTCTTCGCAAAGGATTGATTCAGGATGAAATTGTACCCCATAAATCGGAAACTTTACGTGGCGAATTCCCATGATTTCGCCATCGTCTACTGCTTCAGCGGTAATCTCCAAACACGAAGGGATCGTATCACGTTCTCCTGCAAGCGAATGATACCTAGTTGCCACAAACGGATTACGTACATTACTAAAGATTCCTTTTTGGTCATGTTTGATGATGCAGGTTTTACCATGCATGAGTTTTTTTGCATGAACAACCTTTCCTCCGAAAGCGTTTATTATTCCTTGGTGACCCAAACAAACCCCTAAAGTTGGGATAACTGGACTTAAGTTTTGAAGGATTGAAGTGCAGATACCAAAATATTTTTCGTCTTCAGGTGTGCCTGGGCCAGGAGAAATTACAATTCGGTCGGGCAGTATTTTGGCTGCTTCTGTAAGGTTTATTTGATCATTCCTGTGAACGATTGTCTCTGCCCCGAGTTCTCCAATATACTGGACTAGATTGTACACAAATGAATCATAATTATCAATTACAAGCACTTTCATTGTTGAATTCCTCCTGCGGCATGTTCGAGTGCTTTCATTAGGGCTTTGGCTTTATGATCTGTTTCCATCCATTCACGCTCAGGATCTGAATCTGCAACGATGCCGGCGCCAACTTGAATGTAGGCTTTATTGCCTTCTGAAAATAGAGTACGTATAGTTATGGCAAAGTCAGAGTTGCCATTGCAGGAGAAATAGCCAACTGCCCCTGCGTAAGGTCCCCGTCGTGACGCCTCAAGTTCCTCAATTATTTCCATTGCTCGGATTTTAGGTGCGCCAGAGACTGTTCCTGCTGGAAATACTGCTTTTAATGCATCAAAACTAACTAGACCATCTTTCAAGTCACCCATAACCTGCGAAACGATGTGTTGTACATGGCTGAACTGGTGAACCTGCATGAATTCGGGGACTGTTACGGTCCCATATTTGCTGATTCGGCCAATATCGTTTCTGGCTAAATCAACCAACATAACGTGTTCGGCACGCTCTTTTTGATCTTTTAGTAGCGCTTTAGCAAGGTGTTGATTTTCTTGTTTGTCATCAGTTAAAGGCGTTGTTCCCGCAATCGGAAAAGTTATCACCTTTCGATTATCGACACGAACTAACATTTCTGGGCTGGACCCGACAATTTGGCGTTTGTTTGATTTATAATAAAACATGTAGGGTGAAGGATTAATTTGGCGTAGACTCTTATAGAAACTTAGTAAACTGCCACTGTATTGGAATTCATAACGTTTGGAGAGAACAACTTGGAATATATCTCCCGCGTTAACATATTTCTTGGCTTTTTCTACTGCTTCTTGAAATTTTTCTTTACTGATGTTAACTACAGGTGGGGTGTATGAAAATGGTATTTCTTTTTTTGACGGCTCTTTTAGTAGATTCTTGATTTCTTCTAACCTATTTTCACTTCTAAAATAATAATACGCTTGATTTTGAGTGTGGTCAAAAACAATGCCGTCCTCGAAGATGCCCATTTCAACGTCGGGAAATTTTAGGTGGTCTGGTTTCTGGTTGGGTAATTTTTCGATGTATCTAATAACGTCATAAGATATGTAACCTAATGCTCCACCTACAAAACGAAAGTCCACAGCATTGTTGCTGTATGGTTCTAAATGTTCTTGGATGAGCTTAAATGGGTCGTCAGTTTTTTTAATTGTTGTTTGGTTAGTTTTATTGTCTGTTATCGTTGTTGTTCCATTTTTTATTTCTATTGTTGTTTTAGGGTCAAATCCCAAAAAAGAGTATTGCGCGAGTTTTTTTGGACCTTCAATTGATTCTAGAAGGTATGTTGTTTTATATTTTTGATGGAGTTTTGAGAATATTTCTAGGGGTTGGTTTGTGTAGTTAAATTTTATGTAATTTAGTGGGTTG
>CAYSWL010000182.1:0-4207 GCA_964434745.1 uncultured Candidatus Bathyarchaeia archaeon
TAAGTTTCTGAAATATCTTCAAAGTTTTCGCTTCTAACTATAACCGTAACTTCGTTGTTTAGTAAATCAAATTTTACATCTAAAAGTTCAATATCATTAGGCAGATTAGGTATTAGTGTTCCTTTTCTCTGTAGTATATCAGTAAGTTCATGTGAAGTTAATCTAATTGTACGCATCTTCATAATATCAAGCCTTAAAACTACCTTCAACAAGGAAATATTACTTAAAAATATTTTTTATCACTTGCAATAAAAAAGATGGTGTGAGCATGTTACTGTTTTTTGCGCATAGCAACCAGTACAGCAATTATAATTACTATCAAAGCAGTTCCTACTGCAGCAATTGTGATTAAAGTATAGTCTATGCTTGATTCTGTCTTAAGCAGTGGAAGTGACCAGATTCTCAAATTAGGGTCACAAAGTGTGCTTTTATAGCTGCATCCTACAGTGACAATTTCAATTTTTCCATCATTATCCAGATCAGCTGTTCCATCCTGCCATGCACAAACCCCTTCATCTACATTCCAATCTTTACTTTGCTTAAGCGTTAACTTCTGTCCATCCCAGCTCCAGACTCGTAGTTGAGCATATTCTTTAATGGCTGCATCATGAGCAAACCCGCCACTACCTGCTGTAACTCCACTACCTACGATATCTAATTTGCAGTCTCCATCCACATCATTAACTGTTATAGATTTAAGTTCAGTGATATCATAGCCTGCCCACTCGTCGCTAATCTCAAGTATTAAATCTGCCCCGTTCCAAATCCATATGCAAAGTTGACCTATAACTGCTGAACCATTATAGGTAAAACCTCCTGTCAGAATTTCAAAAATACCGTCTGAATCTAAATCAGCAATTTTAACATTACTAACTATTGTGTTACCCATAGGGTTGCCTGCCACATCTGAAGCGTAAATATCATCAACCATACGCCACTCTTTATTGGCTTTCAACTCTATTTTTTCTCCATCCCAAACCCAAATGCGTAGTTGACCACTACTGTTTTTTAAACCATTATCATAACCAGCTGTAATAATCTCAACTAACCCATCTTTATCTATGTCGCCAGCTATCACCGAGTTAGCTTGGGCGCCATCTGCATTACCCCATGTGCTATTACTCCTAAGTGTTAAATCTACTCCATTCCAGTTCCAGATACATAGCTGAGCTACTGGTGATATAACATTTCGCATTCCTCCAACCGTGACGATTTCAGGTATGCCATCACCATTTAAATCCCCAACCCAGATAGATGACGCAGAGATATCAAAGTAAGTTCCCCTCAAAGTTAATTCTTGTCCATCCCAATTCCATAGACGAATCACAGGAACGCTTCGATTATTGTCAATAATATAGCCAGATGTGATGATTTCAATTCTTCCATCTCCATTAGCATCACCACAATACACTACCCAGATGGCGCCTGACCATACTTCAGTTTTCTCTAACAAAAGACTCTCTCCATCATAACTCCATATCTTAAGAGGTGCTTCAAGACTTGTACGTGTGCCATTAGTGGTCATATAGCTAAATCCTCCAGTAACGATTTCACTAACGCCATCTTCATCCACATCAGCAACTGCCATATTATGCGTGCCTGGAATACAGGTGCCTCCGATTCCATATGTTTCCCAACGTTGCTCAGCCTCCAAAATGAACTCATCTTGTTGAGCATTAACAATAATCGGTATACATAAAATCAACAATAATCCAAGAACTATGAAAGACAATATCTTATTTGATAGCTTCATTATTACCCGCTCTTATAATAATTATAATAGTCTATGTTAGTGCTTATATTTTCCGATATTTTTCAATAATGAATAAATTAAGAATAATAACCGAAATTATTCTTAGTAAACTCCATAGCTAATAGAATTGATACTATGCCTGCGGTATTACCAAATGAATCCGTACGTGTTATCCTTTTTAATGCAAAATATCACTTACATCTTCTACTCATCTTATCAATATTAGTTATGAATCAATGTTATTTGCTTAATATACCAAAATTAAACTGGGTGGTTTTTATTTTATTGGTGATCTTTGCTTTTCAATTTGAATTAAACGCTTCGTACTCAACAAGCATGTAAACCCTCTAATATAGTAGTACAATCGGCGAGAATTTTTTATGAAGAAAATGAACCTATATTTTGCAATATTAATCTTATTGCAGCTTTTTTGTTTTAATAATTGCTATGGCAAGCAGACAATGTAATGCTTTTATACACTGTCTTTCTTATTCTTAACGTTTAACGGTTTTTGGAGGTAGAAAATTTTGATAGTCAACAGAAAACTTTCTGTTTTAGTTTTAGTTTTGATATTGACAGCATCTACATTTTTTATAGCAATACATGCTGCCGAAGGTCAAACTTCAAATCAAACTGTCAATTATGAGACTTTTGCGTACATTATTGTTTCACCTGATCCTGTTAGTGTTGGTCAACCTTTGATAGTGCAATTCAGAATCGACAAAACTGTAGCTAATGGTACAATTTTAGGGCCTTTTTTTGAAGGCTTTAGAGTAAATATTACTAAACCTGATGGTTCAGTAGAATCTAAAGGACCTTATACTGCAGACTCAACAGGAGGTAGCTGGTTTACATATACTCCTGATACTCCAGGTGAATATTCTTTTCAGACCTTTTTCCCTGGGCAGACTTTTACTCACCTGACTCCTCCCCGGCATTATGAAGCAAGCCAAAGTAAAGTGCAAACTGTAACTGTAACCTCAGAATCAATTCCACCTTATCCCGATACGCCGCTTCCAACTGGCTACTGGACAAGACCAATATATGGAGAAATCAAAGGTGCCTCTCAATATGCTGATCACTGGTTAATGCAAGGATATGACTATAATGGTCGAACCTTTGCTGGTACTACTGCTTTTGCGCCTTATACTTCTGCGCCTAATAGTGCTCATGTTTTGTGGACTAAGCCTATAATGTTTGGCGGCATTGTCGGAGGCAAATACCAAGACGAAAGCTTCTATACTGGTTTGTCTTATGAGCAGCCTTATACTCCTTTGATTATTCAGGGCCGAATTATCTACAGTGATGCACGCCAAGTTATTAGTCCAGGTGGTGGTACTCACTGTGTTGATTTAAAGACCGGCGAAGAATACTGGTACTTAAATGGCACTGATATCACAATGGCACAGATTTTCAATTACAACTCGCCTAATGAACACGGCCCCCTAGCGCATTTAATTAGTGTTGCTGGAAGCACTTGGCGGTTCTATAATCCATTTGACGGTAAATTCCAGTTTGCAATAGCTAACGCAAGTTCAGGCTATATAACACCTGGACCTAACGGCGAATACTTAGTATATTCATTAACAGGTACTGGTGCTAACAGACGCTATCTTATGTGGAACTCCTCTTTAGCTTTAGAAACAAGTGGTGCTATCAATGACCCAGCTAGAACTGGTGTTGGAATTAACGTATATAGTCCAGCTGCAGGTGCAACATATGACGGAAGTAGAGGTTATCAATGGAACGTTTCAGTTCCAAATGTTGGATACCGACTAATAATACAAATGGTAGGAGAGGGCATAGTGCTAGCAACTACAGGTCAAGTTGGTACTCCCCAAGACTTCGGTGTTTACCCACTAATCTACCCACAAGTAGCATTACCCGCAGAAATAGAGCCCCTATCTGATGGCAGCTATCCTACATCAATTAGCTTCCTCTGGCAACAAAACCGAACCAACATATATGGCCAATTTGAACGACTTAGCAAGAACATAGCCGAAGGCGTATACACACAATACGATGAAGCCACATTAACCCATCATGCATACGATGTTGATACTGGAGCTGAACTCTGGGAAACTGAACCATACGCTGACTCTGACTTTGGAACCTTTAGCAGAGACTACCACATCGCATACGGCAAACTCTTTTCTGCCGGTTTCGATGGTATCGTACGAGCATTCGACATAACTAACGGAGATCAATTATGGACCTACTATTTTGGTAGTGCTGGTTATGAGACTCCTTATGGTACTTGGCCTGTTTATAACGGGTTTACTATTGCTGACGGTAAAATCTACATTGCTAACGATGAGCACTCACCTGACTCAACTCTATGGAGAGGCGGACGACTAGTATGCTTAGATGTTGATACAGGTGCAGAGATATGGAATATATCTGGTTGGTTGCGTATTCCTGCTATTGCTGATGGTGCTTTGACTGCGGTTAATG
>CAYSWL010000183.1:0-2426 GCA_964434745.1 uncultured Candidatus Bathyarchaeia archaeon
TGGGGTTAGGCGGTAAAATCTCAGTGATAGATGTGCATATTGACTATGCATTTAGGCATCCAGCTTCATTTCCTGTAGCAGTTGCGTTTGGCTGCTGGGCATGTAGACGTGCATCCGCAAAAATCTGTTCTGATAACACTGTTACCTATCTTACACAAAGCCAAGTGGGGGTCAATTGATGGCAATTTATCGATTAAATACACCAATCTCAGAAGAAGATGTTCGTCGTCTTAAAGTTAACGATGTTGTCTACCTTTCAGGGATAATTGTCACAGCCCGTGATCAAGCACATAATCGTGCATTAAGTTTATACAAAGAAGGTAAAACCTTACCGATTGATTTGAACGGTCTTGCAGTTTATCATTGTGGGCCTGTAATGCGCAAGCAGCCTGATGGTAGCTGGGTAGCTGTAGCAGCTGGACCAACGACAAGTACACGGCTAGAGATTTACGAAGACAAATTCCTTGAAAACTTCAAGCCTAGAATTATAATTGGTAAAGGTGGAATGGGTGAAAAAACCACTATGGCAATGGTAAAATTTGGGGCAGTCTATTGTGCATTTACAGGTGGTGCAGCAGTTTTAGCTGCAAATTCTATCCGCAAAGTTTGTGGTGTAAACTGGCTTGATCTAGGTATGCCTGAAGCGATGTGGATTTTTGAAGTTGTCGAGTTCGGTCCCCTTGTAGTAGCTATAGATTCCCATGGTAGAAATCTATTTGCTGAGAACGCTAAACAAGTAGAAGTTAATAAGCAGCAAATTTACCAAAAATATGCCCTATGACTCTATTCTTCAATTTAATACCGTTATAATTTCATTAATAGCTGACATTTGTTATACTTCTTTTTAGAGACTATTTTCAGTTTTATCTAATATTAAAGTCAATTTCTTTTCTATACTGTGTAAAGGTTCTTAAGTGGATTAGCACAGTTTAGATTTGGATGATGATGCTTAGAGTCGTTGAACCTTTAACGGGTATTGATAATGACTCGACGGGCAAACTGACATGCATTGGTGCGGAAAATTTATCAATGGACGCGCCGTGTAAGAAGACAGAAAAACGCGATCTCAAACTGGTGAACCGTATTGGCACAAATAAAAATTAACGCTTCAGAACTAAAAAGCGAAGGAAAAGACATAATCAAATTACTTGCTGATTTCTTAAAGGAGAAAACAAACGCAGAGATAATCACTGAAAGCAAAACAGTCACTGTTAAAGGCGAAGGTGACGCTGTTAATAAGAAGTATCTGCGTGTAGTCCTAAAGAAGTTCTTGCACCACAATGACTTAAAAGATACTTTTCGAGTCATCGGTGGAGAAGAAGACACATTAAAAGTTAAAGAACGCAAACTTTACCAAGAAGACTAATTAGGCTATTTTTGTAGCCATACACCTTTATTTTACCGCCATTTAATCATTATAGTTAGTAATTATTTTTTAACATATTTTTATCAAATTGCATATTTTGATGTTGCTTGATAGTTACAACAAATATTTTTATGCACTGTAAATAGTTAGCAAACAGGTGTATTTATGCAATTTTTAATTGTGCTATTGCAGGCTTTAACGGATGTTTTAGAAAATTTTCTAAATGAAATGGCAAGTGCATTACCAGGCGTGATAGGTGCAATCATAATAATCATAGTCGGCGTTATTATTGGCTGGTTCGTTGGAAAAGTAGTTAATAGAGTTGTCGATCGTACTGTAGAAAAAAGTTTTGATAAAAGTGATATCGGAAGAACCTTTAGGACCTCAGGGTTTGACCTTTCAAACTTCGTTGGCGGTGTAATTTATGCCTTTGTTGTTGTTGTAGCGATAAGCGTTGCTGTCGGCTTTTTGAACTTATCCGGCGATGTTGGCATGTTCATGACGCAGATAGCTTCGTACTTACCTAGGCTTTTAGGCGGTATCTTGGTTATCGTATTAGGCATAGTGCTAGTAGACTTCTTAGCTCAACTTGTTGGGACTGTCATTCGGCCTATGTTTGGTGCCGCAAAAAGTGAAATCGCTGATATGCTCAAGAATCTGCTATTCATAGGCCTAGTTGCAATCATACTAAACATTGCTTTTGATTTATTACTATTCAACGGCGGCGGATTAGTCTACTCATTGATACTTGGCTTTGTAATAATAGGCGCAGGCATAATTCTAACAGACACAATTATCAAATCAATAACTGATGACCACCAAGAATTCGTAGGCCTAGCAGGTTATGCAAAATTCATCCTATACAGCATATTCTTACTCATCGGTACTGGCGCAATATTCTCGACCTTCACAGGCGTCACAGGCATAATCAGTACAGTCGCATGGGCATTTGCAATAGGACTAGCGATCGCACTTATTCCAATCGTTTATAGTCTTGCAAAACGAATGATTGCAGAAGTCAGATAACTAACTTCTACTTCTGTTTTCTTTTCTTTCTTTT
>CAYSWL010000183.1:2526-4205 GCA_964434745.1 uncultured Candidatus Bathyarchaeia archaeon
TATTTCCCCCTAAAATTCTCTGTTTAGGCTGGAATTATATTGACCATAATGCAGAGACTAAGACTCAGGTGCCTGCTGAACCTGTAGTTTTCATGAAGCCACACACTGCAATCATAGGCCCTGGTGAGAAAATAATTAAGCGCCCTTTTGTTAAAGAACTTGATTATGAAGGCGAACTTGCCATAGTTATAGGCAAAATGGCTAAAGATGTTTCTGAGTCTGAGGCGTTAGATTATATTTTTGGATATACAATCTTTAACGATGTCTCTGCTAGAGATTTTCAGTTCAAAGATAAGCAATGGACTCGCGGTAAAGGGTTTGATACATTTGCACCTATTGGACCTTGTATTGCCACACGAGATGAACTGCCTAATACTGCAAATATTAACATTCGTACTTGGATTAATGGTGAACAACGTCAAAATGGGTCAACCAAAGATATGGTCTTTAACATATGCCAGATAATTTATCATCTGAGTCGAGTGATGACGCTAGAACCTTGTGATGTTATTGCTACTGGTACTCCATCTGGTGTTGGTATGGCTATGAACCCCCAAGTTTGGCTTAAACATGGAGATAACATAAGAATAGAAATAGATAATATAGGTACATTAGAGAATGTAGTGGAAGAATATTAAGACGGGAAAATCGTTGCGCATACCATTTGAAGACATCTTTAAGAATACAGAAATATACAATCCTATCTCGCAGCAAACATTGCTTTCTGCAGGAAAATTCGCTCAAATGGATCCCGGCAAGACAATAATTGATCTTGCAAGCGGAAGTGGGTATCCATCATTGTTGTGGACAAGTCTATTTGGCGTACACGTAACTGGTTATGATATAGGTGAAAAATACGTCGCATACGCTAATACGCGGGCTAAAATGCTTAATCTTGAGGAAAAAGCGCAGTATTTTTGTCAAGACCTAAAAAACTTCACAACTGAAAAAAAGTATGATATAGTAGCTGCTTTAGGATTTGATGTAAGCATCTACGGTAGCAGAATTGAGGCCTTAAACCGCTTCAAGAGCATGCTTAAGAGTAATGGAACAATAATTCTAGCTGAACCTTATTGGATAGAAAAGCCTGTACCACAATACCTCCTCAAAGCCTTTAACCTTCCCCAAGATAGCTTTATAACATTACAAGAAATGCAGCAACTACTCTCAAAGCAGGGACTAAAAGAAATTTGGCATGTTAGTTCAATAAAAGAAGACTGGGAAATATATGTGCGCCCTGTCTTTCTCACAATGCAGCAATACATTAACGATCATCCTGAACTTACACAAGATGCCCAAGCAATAATTGATAACTTTAAAACAGAATATGATGCAGCCACAAAATATTGGAATATGGCTTTATGGGTGCTTAAGCCAATCTAAGCCATATTTTTGAAGTTAGTGCAAAGCTAGGCTTCTTTTGCAATAGAGACTTTGCTTATTCCTGCTTCTTTTTCTAGTACAATTACATGTTCTGCTTTTTCCGCAAAATCTTCACTATGCGTGACAGCGATTATTTGTTCGATAGCTTTAAACCGGCTAATGGCTTCAGCTAACCGTGTAATACTGCCATCTTCAGTGCCTAAATTTTCTGTTGGTTCATCTAATAGTAGCATACCAAGTCCATGACCTGTGCGTGACTGCATAATTAGTTGCCCTAAACCTAAACGGTATGCAAA
>CAYSWL010000184.1:0-3423 GCA_964434745.1 uncultured Candidatus Bathyarchaeia archaeon
GGGAAGCTGCTTTTGTTATTGCTTATCTGCATTGAGGCTGTTATTTTCGAGGGCGTGGTTGTTGGTGTTAAGGTTAGGGTTCGGGTGGCAAATTCTGAGACGTATTCATTGTCGAGGCTGTTGAATATGGCTGTTGGGAACCCATATAGTCGTGTGGTGTGAACTTTGCCTTTGTCGTCAACGTATTTGTGGTCTATGTATTCGTCGTCGTGGCTCATTGTGGGTTTGAGCATTTTGAATGTTTCAAGGTTTACTGATTCGAGAAAGACCAAGATTTTGTTGTGCAGGTCTACTTCGTAGATGCTTTCTTCTTTGAGTTTGTTGTAGGCTTTCTTTTCTTCTTCATAGTTTTTTAATAGTTGGCGGTAGACTTCGGGGTCTGGTTCGTATTCTCGGCGTGGTTTTTGCGGTTCAGGTATGTCGTCAAAGTTTCTTCCGTCTGGGGTTTTGCGTGTGCCGTTTTCGTGGCTTATGACTTTTGGGCTTTGACTGCCTATCAGTAGAACGTTTTCTGGGGGTAGGAATTTGATGGTTTGGGTGGTGCTGTAGGTTTTGCCTGAGCCGCTTTCACATTTTAATGCCACGTTTAACGGTGAGATATAGGCGGATATGCCTGCATAGAAGATTGCTTTTATTATGTGGTCATCGTGGCTTGAAACGGTGCGGTGGACTTCGTCAAGTAGAAGCTGTTCGATTTGAGGGTTGAGGGCTAATCCTTCAAGTTCCTCTTTGAAGGCGGCTTCTTTGGTTTTCTTTTCTGCTAACGCTTTTCCGATATTGGCACAGAAATATTCTTGGAATTGCTCTATCTCATCGAGTTCTTTCTTGATGGGTGATGTTGTTAAATGCTGTGGGTTTTTAGTGCAGACATACCACGTTTGGACGTCATCTGCATGATGTTCCGTGACGTTTCCTTTGCATTTTGGGCAGATGAGCTTGAAAGTCTTTAGGTTGATAGTTTCTTTTTTTTGCAGATGAGGATTGTTTATTGGCGGGTTTACATTTTGTATGTCTTGTTGGCTTTTCATGAGCCTCACAATAGAGGCGAAATTCTCCTTTGAGATTTTGAAAACTTGGACTACTCATTAACGGGGAATTCTAAGCCACAATCCAAGCATTGAAAAACATTTTGCCCTCTATTGTAAGCTACCTTTGATTTTTTAGCTCCACATTCTGGGCAATTGGGCGTTTCAGGTGGTGGCGGTATGAAGTTTTTTGTTGATTCAAACACAAGGTTAGCTTTCGATAGTTCTATTTTGCCTCTTAACGTGTTTTTATAAGCTAAGGGGTCGTTGTTATGGGTCTTTTTTGCAGGCAACGGATTTTGATGGCTTTCAAAGAAAGTTTTTCTTAAACTCTCTATTCTTTCTGCTTCTTCAGTTGGTAGAATACGCTTAAGAGTTGGCTCTTTAGAAAAATCTTTAGCTTTCTGCAGGTTTCTTAAAGTATCATCTGTCGGTGTAAGAAACGAGGTAAACCATAACTTAAAAGCACCTGAAGTATGTGCTTCTACGTCTTTAGCGGGTATTCGCCCTGCTTCTAAATCATCCAAGCTAACTTTGTAACTAAATTTGTCTTCGGGAATTTTAAATGATGCACGCTCAATTTCACGTCTTACTTTTGACTTATGCTCGATTGGATAGTGGTATCTCATGAAATGAGCGTAGAAGTGTTTCTCGAAGGCTTTTGGGTCCAGCAAATAGACTGATTTGGTTGTGCCTCTTCCGGGGTTCTTTTTTACTACGTCATGTTTAACTAGCCAAGCTAAGGCTGATTCAAAAGTGCTATGCGGCATCCCTGAGATTCTATTTAGTTCACCATTTCCCATAGAGGGGTTTTTGACAATCAGAGAGATAATTCTTAGTCTGTTTATTACTTGTCGTGGCAGTCTGGGTTTAGGTTTAGCAACCACCATTTCTTTTGGCTTTTGATGTTCTTTTTGGCTAAGTTTGTCTTTCTCAAAATCTGAACATTGTATGCAAAGAGGTGATTTGGCACAATTTTGCTTGTTCTTACAAATTATACAATAACGGATTTGTTTATCATCTTTGAATAGTCTGTGTTGTTGTTCCTCGCGAGTTTCACCTGATGTATTCCTGCTATCATCGTAAGTGATGTCTGTTCACCAACCGTTTTCAATTCTAAATGAGTGGTTCAGCTCAGTTTTTAGCAGCCAGCAATATTAGATTTACATCACGTACTATGAGAGCACTTAACTCTTAGTTGTTCAACATATTTGCAGTATCGGGGGTAGAATTTGCTTGACTGCCTTACTAACGCCATGTAATGTTTGGCTCCAATACGTTTCAGGACCCGACCCTCATGAAAACTGCTACATTTCCGGAGACTTCCAAATTAATCATTTTGCCGCGCGCTGAAAGGTAACCTGCTTTCAGGATGCCTTTTTGGGCAGTGGGTCACTTTGGCAATGACGCATTCACAAAATATAGTTGCTCAAAGCATGCGTTTTTAAACAGACAAAGTTTATCTTTCCGAGCAATTTTAGCCTAACAAAAAATCTAAATTCTACATGATAGCTAACTATCAACTTGAAGGCTTAAAATTTACAGGGTGTGTAGAGGTCCATTGTCTTTAAGAGAAGAGTCGCTCGAAGAGTATGTTTTCTTATCAGTTAGAAAACCTCCCACAGCTGAATATCAAGCAGACCTTGAATGGTTTTGCAGAACCTTTGGCTTTTTAGAATCACGGGATAAGAAAAAAACTGCATATTTCATCTTTAAAGCCTTAGTAGAAGCTACAGTACATAACAACGGCTTAACAAGTGATGAATTGGCTGAAAAACTATCCCTGACTAGGGGCACCATGGTCCACCATCTTAACAAAATGATGAAGAGTGGTTTAGTCATTTTTCACGAGGGCAAATATAAGATTAGAGAAAGAAGCCTCAAAAACACAGTAGAAGAAATCAAACGAGATGTAGGTCGTGTATTTGAAAATGTGCTTAACGTCTCCGAGACCCTTGACCAAACTCTTGGATTATCCTCAAGATAAAACCAACAAAATTTATCTATCCTGAAAATAATACTCCTTTTAATTTTTAAATTTATCAGGCTAAAATTTTATCTTTTACTTTCATACCGTAGCGGTAGTCGGGTAGTATTTTTGAGTTATTAACTACAGCTATGTCTTCTATAACTTGATGCTGTTGAATATGCAGTTCATCGTGCTAAATATTTTTCTATTTATTACTGTTTGTGAACACGTTAATCATTAATTAACAAAAGGCTTATTTGTGTAACATTTCTAATAAAAGACCACGTTAGACAGCTATCAAACTTGGGTGAGCATAAGTTTGGTATATCCTTCAGGAACTGTAAATAGACGGCTGCCTCTTATCTTTACAGCTGCCATCGTAATAATCTGCTTTCTCACAGGTGGGTTATTCGGATACTTAATAAGTCC
>CAYSWL010000184.1:3433-4099 GCA_964434745.1 uncultured Candidatus Bathyarchaeia archaeon
TGAAAAAATACTTGACCTAGAAGAACAATTGGAAAATATTCAAAATCAGCTATCAACCGCTCAAGAACGTTTGGAGACTATTCAAAATAGACATCAAGACCCAATAATTGCAAATTATCAAAATACGAGTGAAAATTTTCAAAACATCGCTGATACAGTCAACGAATTGACAAGACAACTTTTTAATCTGCAGACTCAGCTTAACCAGCTTCAGACGGAACCTACTACAACAAATCAAAACATAACCGAGTTCCAAGGTCAACTTGCCTCAATGCAAAGTCAACTATCAACCTTGCAGCAACAAATTAATCGTCTACAAGAAAATCTTAATGCAGTTCAAGCAGCTCCAATCTACACACAATCAAACGCAACATATGTGTCTGAAGATGCATTTTCTCTTAACAAATTGTTTGAACAGGTTAAAGAATCCGTTGTTGTGGTCCAAGGTTTAGTACGACAAGTTGACTTTTTTGGCCGTATCTATTATTCAGGCGTTCAAGGTTCGGGATTTATCTATAACTATTCTGGACGTATGCTAATTCTTACAAACAATCATGTGATAAGTGGCGCCGTAAACATTACCGTTACTTTAATGACTGGCGAAGTATGTGCTGCCACTTTGCTTGGTGCAAATCCAAATAATGATTTTGCTGTTCTATCTATAAA
>CAYSWL010000185.1:0-4068 GCA_964434745.1 uncultured Candidatus Bathyarchaeia archaeon
GTAGAGCTGAAGCTGATGCAAAAACATATGGATACTATCTAGTGCCTGATTCTGAGTTACTACAAGCGTTTCTTGAGGGTTTAAAAGCCAATGAGGATCGATATGGATATCCCTCATGTCCATGCAGGCTTGCCTCAGGAAACCTAGAATATGACCGAGACATCATCTGCCCCTGTGACTATAGAGATCCTGATGTAGCAGAATATGGTGCATGTTACTGCAGACTCTACGTTAACAAATCTGTATATGAAAGCAAAAATCTTCCAGAAGTTCCTGAACGTAGACCTAAAGAGAAACAAACACGCGCGTTCCCAACAGATCAAAAGAAGCCTGAAGCAGAAGGTGCTGCCTCACCAAGCCCAACAAGTGACAGTACAAGACAAGGTAAAGATGAAGAAAAAGAAGATCTAGTTCAAATTACAGTAGGTAAAAAAAAGCTCTGGTACTGTCGCCAATGTGGATATGTTGTCTTTCGAGAAGATCCGCCTTATATCTGCCCAATATGTAAAGCAAAAAGAGAACTATTCGCGGAAATAAAAACTGGCGTAAGTTATTCAGGTTAGAGCAAAAGCTCTATTTCCACTTTTTTAGAGTTTTTATCTACACCGTGAAGCGAAGAAACTGCACCCATAATAGTTCCAGTTAAAATTTTTTCCACAAATTCATTAAGGACTATATCGTTACCATCTACTTTTAGTTTTAAAGTCATATAATTTACCCTGATTAGAATCTATCAATGTAAAGTAAAAGTTTTTGGGACACGCTACCTTACTTGCTGAGCGTGATTAGTAGTTTGAAGAAACTTGAAGAAAATCTTGACCCTAAAGAGCGGGCAAAGAAAATTATGCAGCTTCTTGAGACTATTCATTCTGATGCTAAGATTGCACTTAATTTTTCTAATCCACTAGAGTTGTTAGTGGCTACGATACTTTCAGCACAGTGCACAGATGAACGTGTCAACATTGTGACACAGTCACTTTTTAAAAAATATACTCGTCCTGAAGACTACGCAAATGCGGATATAGAAGAACTTGAACAAGATATTAAATCCACTGGGTTTTACCATAACAAAGCCAGAAACATTCAAAAAGCTAGCCAAGTGCTTATTGAAAAATTCAATCGTCAAGTCCCTAAGACGATGGAAGATATGCTAGAGTTACCAGGCATAGCTAGAAAAACAGCTAATGTTGTATTATATGGAGCTTATGGAATAGTTGCGGGTATAGCTGTAGATACGCATGTACGTAGACTTGCTCAGCGATTGGGGCTAAGTGAAAATGATGATCCAATAAAAATTGAACAAGATTTAATGGTGCTTGTGCCAAAAGAAAAGTGGATGCGAATGGCAGATTTACTGGTTTTTCATGGGAGAAGAGTGTGCATGGCAAAAAAACCCAACTGTACAGGCTGTCTACTCAATAATATATGTCCTAGTGCGTTCTCCTTTGGATAAATGCCTTACCTGTTTATAGATAGGCTGCTCTATAGTATTATCGAGGTCTTTGAATGTCGGAAACTATAAGTTTGGGAGATAAAGCACCTGACTTCATTTTACCTGATACTGAGTTAAACCAGAGAAGTTTAACAGAATTTAAGGGAAAAAAAATTGTATTAGCCTTTTTTATCGGCGCATTTACAGCGGTCTGCACCAAAGAAGCCTGTTCATTTCGTGATTCCATGGCAAGGCTAACTGAGTTAAATGCTCAGATAATCGGTATAAGTGTTAATGATGCTGTTGAGAATAAAGCATTTGCAGAAAAAAATCGGTTACCGTTTCCTGTTTTAAGTGACTTTGATCGCAAGGTCACTAAAATGTATGGCATGGAAGCTTCAGACGCAGAAGGTAATAAAAATAGCATGGTTACTAAACGTAGATCACGTGCCATTGTTATTATCGATAAAAATGGCATTATCCGTTATATGTGGACCGCAGAGGACTCAACTGAGGAGCCTGATTATAGTAAAATAGAGCAAGCACTGCAACAAATTGAATAGAAACACTACAAATAGCCTTTTTTATTGTCCAAGACATTTTTTTATTAATCAAACGATTTAGAGTGTGCTTCTTCAGGTTCTATTTCGACAAGTTCAAATTTTATAAGTTTTGGATATAGCCAGTAGGCTTTAATGAAATCTTCTATAGTATGATCTACGTCAAGTACTTCAAAAAATTCTATATGCTCTGGTGCTACGTCTTCAAGGTAGCGTGAAGTGTATACTTTTATCCTTGCAGTATATGTTTCGCCGATAGCGATATTTGCAAGAGATACTGTGGATAATACATCAAGACCAAAAGGTAAATTAGTAGAAAGATCAACAGCAGCAATTTTTTTAACTGACTCATTTTTTGCTTTAATAGAAATTGCTCTACGATCAAAAATTCGGAAAACCCAGCCAGAATTACTTTCTAAAGAACTAACCAAAAATATTCGCCTACAAGAACTATGAAAGCTTTAAGGTTAATATTTTTCGGAGCATACTCAGATGTTATTAACTTAAAGAACTAACTCAACATAACAACAGATTAGCAGAGGGATATAGATACATGAATGATTGGAAGGTAGTAAGCCAAATTGCTCTTTTTTCAGGCATAGCCTTCATAATATTTGCAGCCATAGCTGCATTCATAAGATATCAAGCGATTATACTTGAATACTCTAAATTTGTTTCAGCAAGCTTTGTGCAAATAAATATAACATCAACAATGCTTCCTTACATAGCTTTAGCATTTGTCTCTTTAATAATAGCTACAATTAGCTCACGGGCTTTTAAAGAAGCTACCAAAAAGGATAATCAAACAGGCATACATTCATAATCAGGATCAACCATCTAACAATTTTTGATAATAAAAAGTATAGTCAATATCGCACTAATAAACAAATAAAAAATATTGAATTTTTTATTAAAAGGTTAAGCTGAAGAGATAATCAAATATCAATTAAGCCATTTAATAATTTCAGGTGGATTTCGTTTAGATTGACCTTGTTTGGTTTTTGGGTGTCCAAGGACAAACGGAACCATTAATTCATAGTTTTCTGGAATACCTATTTTCCTAAGAACATCTGGTTTGCTTTTTAATAAATTAATAAAACCCATATAGCAAGTTCCAAGACCTAATTCATAGGCCTTTAAAAACATATTTTGTGTTGCTAGAACGCTATCTAATAAATCTACATTACTCCATTGTGCGTCTTTCTCTGTACATACTAGAACAAGTGCAGGCGCATTATAACATATAATATCAGATTCTGTTGAGAACCGTTCAGCTAAATTTGGCATCACTTGCCTAACTAGAACTTTAGTTTCATCTGAAACATATTTTATTAGTTTTTTATCCTCAATTATTATAAATCGCCATGGTTCTCTACCCATTCCTGTCGGAGCCCAAGTTCCAGCTTCAAGAATTAATTCAATGTCCTTTTTCAAAACTGGTTCTTCTGTATAAGCTCGAACACTTCTTCTGTTCTTAATACAGACATCAAGTTCCATATAGAAATCCCAATAGCTAATACAGAAAACAAAGTAATAAACAAAGCACCGAATCATCATAGAAAATAGAAGAGTTTATGGTGCCGAGGGCAGGGTTTGAACATGCGACAACTCGGTCTTCAGCTTCGCCCTCAGCTACGTTAATAACTGAGTCGAGCGCTCTCCCAGGCTGAGCTACCTCGGCACACCATTGCACTGCTTCTAAGAAACAGGGGCTTTTCATATAAATCCTTTCTGCTTAAAAACACGATTTATTTGCCTATAATTTGAGAAACCTATCCTTAGATTTAGTAATTTACATCTTAACATCTAAAAATCAGGATTATTCTTTGGGTAAACTGATAAAGACAGATATTAATTAGCAAAGTCGAATAAAACAAAGATTGAGTGACAAATCAGTACGATACAAAGTAATGTGCAGTCTGTGTTTTTTGTATGCAGCATACACTTACCTACATAGTATTTGTTTTATTAGGGGAAAGGTTTTATGAAGGGAAAATACGTAGTTTTGATTCAGAGATAATTGTGGGCCGGTAGTCTAGCGGCTAGGACGTCGCCCTCACGCGGCGAAGATCACTG
>CAYSWL010000186.1:0-4039 GCA_964434745.1 uncultured Candidatus Bathyarchaeia archaeon
GCTGAGACTGATATTAAATCGAAAATCACAGCCATAACATCATTAAATTGGTGCGAAAGAGGAAACCCTTTGACCGAACAAAAAACGAGCGAACTCGAAGCGATCAATCAGCAAATCCAAGATTTAAGAGATAAGCTGACCAAGACCCGCGAAGACATAAATAATCACATTGAGAAGAGAGACAAACTCAATGAGCAAACAAAAGTTATCCGACAAGAGATTGCCGCGCTTAAAAAAGAACGCGACCAGCTCAATGAAAGCGTTAAAGTCTTGAAGCAGCAGCGTGACGAAGTTCGAGCAAAAATTGCGCCTTATACTGAAGAGATTAAGACTCACAGTCAAAAGATCAAGAATTTGAAAGCAAAACGTACTGGTGCATCACGCCAGCAATTGCAAAAGGAGTTCGACGCGTTAGAGTTTAAAATTGCAACTTCTTCGCTTGATCTTCATGACGAGAAGCGTCTTATTGATCAGGTAAAAAAGATTGAGATTGAGCTTAGCGTTTATAAAAAGATGGATGTTCATAGTAAGCGTATTAGTGAAATTAAATCTGAAATGAGAGGTTTCCAAGAGCAAGCTGATAAGCTGCACAAGGAAGTAACTGAAAGTGCTAAAAGGAGTCAAGACCTTCACGCAAAAATGCTTACTAAATTTGAGGATATGAAGAAGATCCGCGAAGAAGCAACCGGCTTACATGTTGCATTCTTACAGGCAAGAGAACAGCTTAAACCGCTTCATGAACAACTTGGACTTATTATGGTTCAACGGGGCCAAATGTTTGAGCAACGTAAACAGCAATACGAGCAACGTAAACAGCAATACGAGCAGAAACGTATGCAATTTGAAACTGCCCGTGAAGAAGAAGCAAAACAAAAACGAATTAAGGAAACTGAAATTAAAGAAAAGCTCGGTTCCCAAGTACGTGATAAGCTCGCACGCGGTGAACGACTCAACTGGCAAGAATTCCAACTTCTTGCTGGCGACGACTCTGATGGCGACGATAATTAGCTTTCAGAAGTAAAAAAATAGTTAAATAGGCAGTTGGCTGCTAAAAAGCGGTCTAACCTGCAACTTTTATCTTTTTATTATTTGTATTTTGGTTTTTAAAATTTAACTTGTTATTCTCCTAATTATTACTTGATTTTTTTGTAGACTATTTTTACAATTATTTTGTATGATGATGTTTTCTTAGATTGGGCTGGTTAGGTGTGCCTGAGCCTTTTTATGCTGGTTTGGTTGTTTGGATATTTCTTTTTGTTTTATTCAGAAAGGTTATTACTTATCTTCTTCACATAATCTGAGCTAGAGAACTGATGAATGAGAAAACAGCGGGGACACCTGCACAGAAGCGTATACTGATTCTCTGTGTTGATCGAGATGGCGATTTGGGTGCTAAAGCAGGAGTAAAGACACCTGTTTTAGGTAGAGATGCCAATCTTAATGCTGCCGTTGAATTGGCATTGCATGATCCGGAAGAGCCTGACGCAAATGCTATGTTTGAAGCTGTTAGTCTTTATGATCGTCTTTTAAAAGAGCAGCAGCCTGATGAACTTTTTGAAATAGCTACTATATGTGGTTCAGAACTTGGAGGGGTTGGTGCTGATCGAAAATTGGTTGCTGAGCTTAATCAGCTTCTTGAAGTATTTAGTGCTAATGAGGTAATTTTGGTTTCTGATGGTTATACTGATGAGGCGGTGTTGCCTCTTATTGAATCTCGTGTTCCAGTTACTTCAGTTCGTCGTATAGTTATAAAGCATAGTGAATCTATTGAAGAAACTGCAGCGTTATTCTCTAGGTACATGAAGATGTTAGTGGAAAATCCGCGTTATTCTCGTGTAGCTTTAGGCATACCTGGTATTTTGTTTCTTATTTGGGGTGTGCTTACATTCTTCAAAGTTGACGCGTATTACCTTATGGCTATAGTTGTAGTTTTTGGCGCGGTATTGCTTGTTAAAGGCTTTGGTGTGGATCGTTCTGTTAGAGATTTTTATAAATGGATTAAAGAGTATTCTCCGCCGCCTCTTCCTGTACAAATTGCTAACTATGCTACTATAGCTGGAATTGTATGTGCTGCTGTTAGCATATATGCTGGTTATACGTACGCGTTAATTACCATGACTACTCTTCCAGTAGATACTGCTGGATGGATTAGTATTTTACCTTCTCTTTCTGGTAACTTTATCAAAGGTGCTTTAGATCTTATTATTGTAGGTATATGTGCTGCTCTTGTAGGTCGTAGTATACGTTGGTATTTTGAACGTGACGCTAGGGTTCTAAGAAATGTGGCTTTGATTGTTATAGTTGCTTGGTCTCGTATGATTTTTAGCGGAGCTGCAGATGTGCTTGTTTCACCTGAAAAAGGTTATGGGAATTTAGTAATCTTTATTGTAATAGGTATTCTTATCGCCATAGCTTCAAGTTTAATGACTCTTATTATACATCAGTCTGCACCTGGCTTCTTTACTAAGTCAGAATCAAAGGTTGACGAATTTGGAGAAGAAACCTAAACTTGCGGTCATTGGGGGAAGCGGGTTTGAGAAGCTTTTTTCTACCTGCAAACAGTTACCTGTAGAAACCCCTTATGGTCTTGTATCAGATTTGTCTGCAGGAACCTTTTGTGGCTGTGAGGTTGTTTTTCTTTCCCGACATGGTATTGATCATTTGATTCCGCCTCATAAGATTAATTATCGTGCAAACATGTGGGCGTTAGGTAAACTTGGTGTTGAACGAATAATTTCGATTAATGCAGTAGGCGCAATTAACTCGAACTTTGAGTTTTGTGATATAGTAGTTCCTCATGACTTTGTCGACTTTACTAGATTGCGTTCTACAACATTTTATGATGCTTCCCCTGTTACTCATATCGATATGTCAGTTCCTTACTGTCCTGAAATTCGCAAAGTGGTTATTGAAAAGCTGCAAAGTTCTAATTTACGTGTGTGGGATAAAGCTGTATTGATATGTACGGAAGGTCCTCGGTTTGAGACTCCTGCTGAAATTGAAGTGTTTAGGCGTTTAGGCTGTGATATTGTTGGTATGACTGGGTTGCCTGAAGCGGTTTTAGCAAGAGAACTAGAAGTTTGCTATGCAACAGTATGTTTTGTTTCCAATTTGGCAGCTGGAATGCAGCAGTCAATTAGCCCGTTAGATGCATCTGAAAACTCAAAATTAGTCTCACAGCGACTAGGGCAAGCTTTAATTGACTCGATACCAGCTTTACCGTTGATACGCAAATGCCCATGCGCTACTGCACTTCATGATGCGAGGTTCTATTAATGGTTTTAAGAAATTTTCTCTCAGTTATAGGAGCATACAAAGCATATGAAAAATGGCTATGGATGCAAGTTAAAAACGGGGTTAAACCTGACCATATTGCCATAATACTTGACGGTAATAGACGATGGGCAAATAGTCAAGAGCTTAATCCTTGGCTTGGACACAAAAAAGGCGCTGAAACTGTTGAGCAGCTTCTTGACTGGAGTCATATGCTTGGCGTTAAATACATAACGCTCTATATGTTCTCTACTGAAAACTTTAGCCGATCTTCAAAAGAAGTAGAACAGATCATGAATATTGCTGACGAAAAATTTCGTAAAATTCTAACTGATGAGCGAATACACAAAAATAAGGTTCATGTTAAAGTCATAGGCAGAACTAATCTGTTACCTCAAAGCCTTCAAGACCTTATAGCTAACGTTGAAAAGACAACTGAACATTACAACAACTATTTTTGGAATTTTGCTTTTGCATATGGCGGCAGAGCAGAAATTGTAGATGCAGCAAAAACAATTGCTAAAAAAGTGAAAAACGGCGAATTAGCTGTCGACGACGTAACCGAGAGCACTTTTGAAAAATACCTATACACTTCACATATGACAAAAGCTGACCCTGACATGATAATTCGCACCTCAGGTGAAGAACGCTTAAGCGGATTTTTACTCTGGCAAGCAGCATATAGCGAATTACTCTTCTTAGATGTTTATTGGCCAGACTTTCGATTCATCGATCTACTAAGAGCAATCCGAACCTTCCAAAACCG
>CAYSWL010000187.1:0-4020 GCA_964434745.1 uncultured Candidatus Bathyarchaeia archaeon
ACTTCTGAGTTCGGAACGGGATCAGGTGGAACCCGCGCCCTATGACCGGCAGACCCAGCTTTAAACAGCATTATGCCTAAATTAACCTTTCGCTTCCAACACATACAATAACAAAAAATTTTAGTAAAATCATATTTTAAAGCAACAAGTTACAATATTGCATCACAAAAATTTGCCTTGTGGCGAAATATTTTTTGCAAAGAAATTCAATTATTCCGAGAGGTTTAAATCATAGCAACCATCATTCATTGAAACTGTGGCTTACCAGTAACAATTAAGAAAGGAAAGAAAAAAAATGTCAACAAAATGTGAAAAATGTGGCAAGCTAATTGAACCAATACTTGAAATGGATGGAGATCTAGATAGTTATAAATGCCCTGAATGTGGATCGCCTCTTTACGCAAACACAGGCGGAATCCACGTTCGCGGAAAGGACATGTAAACAAATACTTTTCACCATTTAGATAAAGGAAATAGCGTTGAACATTAACTAATGCTAAGCACTGCTATCTCATACAATAACTAATTCCACATTTCAATTGAAGAAAATGCTTGTAGAATTGCAATACCTTTAGTTACAAACTATTACCTTTTTTTGAAAATCTTCAAACAATATTGTATACTATTAAGCAAAGATGTGTGCATAATCAGTTGAGTGCAACATAGAAGTCACTTATGAGATTTTATTAAAAGAATAAGGCCTCAAATGTTGAAACTAAAATATTGGTCGGGAGAAATAACTTTTAGGGGTCGTTTTGAGGGTCGGTCACAATTGACAGATTTATGCTAATTCAGCGTCTATGTAGGCGTTTCAGTCTTTTCCATCGGACTGTATACGTATGCAAGTCGCCTCCCTGATCATAACCCCAAGGCGATCCTATGGTCACCTTTCCTCGCCAAATCAAGCCAAATATTGATAGAAATGCAGGGCAGAAATACTCACATTTTTCATGTGGGCAATCATCTTTACACAACTCCCAAATGGTGTTCCTTTTTACTCCAATGGCATAGCATGGAATAGACGTGTTCTCCTGATTCCAGGACACTAAAATGACTACGATAGGGGTCTGCACCTGCCTTTAGCAAGTCTTTGATTAAATCTATTTCACGATAACTTCCAATTTTGAGCATTCAAGGAGTTCCCATTCGCTCCTATGAACACTCAAACTTTTGCATTTCGGACATACATCAAAAAATACTTCACCACATTCCCAGATACCAAAGTGTCATAAGAGAAACTGGTGTCGCAATTTGGGCATTTTTTATTCGGTTTCAAACGCTAAATTTGACTCTTAATCCACGAATATCATTTGTTATCTCAGATAGCTGCTGCTTTCTTAAATTCTTGGGATTAAGCCGTTCTCTTTCATGTTCCTCTTCTTGGCCTTAATTTCAGACTCAATTTCACTGACTTTTCTGAGATACTCTTCTACTTTCGGGGCTAGTTCACTGCTCGGTACATCCAAAAGTAACACCGCTAATTACTGGCCTAAATAGAATTAAAATTTGCAGTCATTGAGTCTTCAGTGGTTAACGGTTATTATTTTGTCCAAATTTCATACAGAACTCCTTGAGCCAAAGCTAGAAGGAAAAGAGGGAAAAAATTTACCGCATTCACATATATGCCAGTTTGTGCCTCGAAAAAAGCAGGGTCAATGTTAAGCTCCGTTTTTTTATTGAGGGCATCTATTTTTACTTTTATAACTGTGTTCCAAAAGCTAGTATATTTGGCAACCAAAGGCATTGCTTTTTCATCTGGGATCATGTAGTTGTATTGTATTGTGTAGCCTGATTTGTGAAGTGCTCGAGTTTATCACAGGCGATCAGAGGAGGTCAATTTTAAACGATATTAAAAACGTCTTAACTCAAGATATCGATGAAACTAAGATCCGAGAGTACTTGTTAAGAAACGCTGACCGAATGTCTACTACAAAATTGGAATGGGATATCTTGCAGGTTTTAAAAGAATAAAAGTAACCACGTTTGGCGAGTGACTTAAGCGTTAACAATATTGTTCTTTGACCTTTTTTGGAAAGAATCCCGGTTTAGATATATGTCTGTTGTTAAAGTGTGTGATAACTTGGATAATGGCTTGCCCGCTTGTCTTGCTGCTGGTTTCTATTTTGACGAAGAACCAGATGTTAAGAAATGGCTTAACGGCGGTGCTGATGAAGTGCCTGTAAGATGTCCTCATTGTGTGATAAGTGATGTTATTCAGCCTAAGGCTAAGAATGGCTGCTTTTTTGCAGATGACAAATGGCTTTATTCAAACGTTAAAGGTTTTGATGCTTGGTTTTCGTGCTTGAGATGGCAAAATGCTAAGCTATAATTAGAATAAATTTAAGAGTCCAATTCTAGTCCATACATAGAAAAAGCTGTCGGTGGCTAATCAGGGTGAGATATTTTCAACGACTTTGTTGAGAAATGGCTGGAAGCTATCTAAGAACTTGTTGAATTCTTCTCCATCCATCTCCTGAAGCAATAACCTCTTTTCCTCACCCAATCTAAATGGATCTGAAGCCACGACGGCTTTCTTTACCTCAAAGTTATCCTTATACTTCTGGTAAATACTCAGTACAAAACGAATCTTATCCACAATCGGCTCAAACAAGTCCTCCAACTTTAGGTTGAATTTCTTGCATATCAGGTAAATGTCAAGAAAGTCACGTACTTTGAATCCTTCCCTTGTGAGAATCGAGCGAACCTTCTCGCAAAGGATTTCACGCGTGTCGTATACATATAAACTAATCGTTTGGCAGTACTCAGCGTATTCCGGAAACAAAAAGGCCAACTCGTCGCTTTGCTTGCATTGTAAAGCGCTAAGCTTACCCTTCTGTGGTGTAAAGATTAGTTTCTCAACGAAGTTCATCTGGACTTTAACAAAGCTTTCTACGTTTAGCATCTCCGCTTGGTACCATATCTTGAAGGTGCACATCTTGTTGCTTCCGCCAAGCTCGACATAGTGCCTGTCTTGCTTATCGCATTTGAAATTTAGCGCTCTCTTCTTTGCTATGCCTTCAAAAATTGACCCTGCTTTGTCAATGGTCTCTGAAAGCAATCCCCGAATTTTAGTCTGGGATTTACTCTGGTAAACGCTTTGATCTTTCCAGGTAAAGTCTATGTCTTCTGAGAATCTGTAGTAGCCGAGGTAGCATTTGGTCAGACAGGTACCTCCTTTGAAAACAAAGTTGTTGGAAAAGAACTCGTCTTGCGAGAGGTCTGCTAATATTTGATGGAGAATCAAATCCTTCTCTAGCAAGTCTGCCTGCTCAACACCACTTTATCTTGCAACCTCTGTTACAAAGTCTTTTCTCATGCAAGCACCTTACGATTATGCGCTATTTCGAGTGCGATTTCTTGGACTGTCTTTGGATAATTCTTCGCATATTCAATGAGTCTGGACACCGATAAATTGATGGACCAATCGCCCACATCAGCAATTATCCGGTCTCTTGGGATACCTTTATAGCGCCATATGTAAATAAAGTCTAAAATGGTTTTTTCAGGATCGGAATAAGATAGACCATCTTTAGTGATGACTCCGAAACTGAGAAGTGAAGATTTTAGCTTCATAAATCGGAACTTATGCCCTGAGATCTTCATCGGGTTTATGCGCAGCATTTTGTCGTTGACTACATAATCGATAGAAAAATACTCATGCGTCATATTGTTTAGCTTCAATGCCGTGTAGAGACCGAAATACCAGTTCTTAACACCTTTTATTTCTAAGCCCTTGGCAACAAGCTCTAGATAGCTGTACTTTGTCTTCCCCAGTTTCATCTCGTCTAAGGATTTGACGTAAAATACTCCCCTGAAAATGCGAATAAAATGACCTCGCGTCAAAAAATGGTCGATTGTTGATTCGTAATCGAGCTGTAGTTGTTTGCAATAGCGTTTGAGTTCCTCTGATGTCACTAATTCTTTGTTTTCGAGCCGAAGTTTCTTTAGCAAAAGGCTTGTTTTCATTTATATTACAACCCCGCATTTTTTGCAGTATTATGATATATATCATAGTGCATA
>CAYSWL010000188.1:0-3995 GCA_964434745.1 uncultured Candidatus Bathyarchaeia archaeon
CCTTTGACCTGTATTGCATGGTGTGGACAAACAAGTTGGCAAGCTCCACAACCCACACATTCCGAGTCTATTACATGTGGTGAAGAGAAAGAATCAACCTTTATTGCATCATAAGGACATATAAAGACACATTTGTCGCAGCCTACGCATTCTTGAGAGTCCCAAATTGCTTTGCGCGAATATTTTAGTACTGTGAGAGCGTTTTCACTATATCCTAGTTGTGTGAGTACGTTTTTGCCTAATATGAAACGGCGGGTGTTAATTTGAGTACCTTCTTTCATGCGACAAAACTTGTCTTCGCATTGAACAGAAATTATGTTTTTTACACCTGAGCTTAAGGCTTTAAAGACGAAGTCAGTTGGGACGCGTCCGGCACATGGTAGCCTTAACGGGATGTAGTTTTGCACATTAAGACCTTGTGCTGAAAGGATGTCTTGGATTTCCCCATCAGAAGGTGAGTTACCTCGGCACATCATGACAAGGGTTTCGTCTTTATCTTTCTGGCGTACTTGATTAACGTAGTCTAGTAGATGATTGTAGTCGTAGTATGCCATTTCAATGGCTGAAACTGGACAGGCGCTATAACAAATGCCGCAAACTTGGCATTTCTGGTTGTCAATTTCTAGTTTCCCTGTTTCAGAATCGCGTTTTATCGATTCAAAAGGACACATAGAGTAGCATACGGAACAACGGCTACACAAGTCTTGGTTAATTTTTACTGCAGCGAGACATTTTTCACTCATGTTAAGTGAACCTCATTCCCGGTTCAGTGCATTTTACACTGTAAGCAAACTATGCATTGCTTATGAAAACGTCAAAAGGAAGTCTGAATGATATAATGTTTTTCCCTTACTTCCGATAATATGGTTGTCTAATGTAGCTATAAGCGTCAAGTGCTGCAGTTATGCCCTGACCCACGGCAGTGCCAATCTGCATCACTGGGTGGTTTGTAACGTCGCCGGCGCCATAGATACCAGCCACATTAGTCCGCTGGTTAATATCAATCTCGATATACCCACCACTATCAACTTTTACCCCTGCATCTTTTGCTATCTGGCTATTTGGAGACTCACCAATTTGAATAAAAACTCCGTTAGTAGCTACTTCTTTAGTTTCGCTTGTCTTTGTATGAGAAAGGATCACAGAGGAAACAAGCCGATCACCTTTAATTTCTTTCACTATTGTATTCCAGAAAACCTTTATGTTCGGCTTAGAAAAAATATCTTTCACTATTGCTTCTTCAGCGCGAAATGCGTCTCTACGGTGAACAATGATAACTTCAGAGGCAAGCCCCGAAAGGTAAAGACTAGTAGTACATGCAGAGTTTCCGCCTCCTACCACAAGCACAGTTTTGCCTTTAAAGAATGGCCCATCACATACACCGCAATAACTTACACCTCGTCCACGGAACTCTTTTTCGCCTTTCACATCAATTTGTCGATAATGAGCTCCTGAGGCTATGATTAAGGCTTTAGCTTCATATTCGGCGCGACTAGTTTTTACTATCTTTTTTCCACTGGTAAGATCTAAGCTTATTACTGGTTCAAGTTCATGTATAATTGCGCCGGTTTTTCTGCAGTGTTGAACCATTTTTTCAGCCAATTCAGCGCCTAAAATTTGGGGAAAACCAGGATAATTCTCCACCATAGGAGCATCAACAGCTGTACCGCCTGCTATCTTTTCTTCAATAACAAGGGTCTTAAGTCCACTTCGTGCTCCATAAATTCCAGCGGCTAATCCACCAGCGCCTGCACCTATAATGATTAGGTCCCAGTTCTCCATAATGAATCACTCTTTAATAGAATTAGAACTACATAGCAGCTTTAAGAATTATTCGGAAAAACAAAATGAGCTTTATCTTTAGCCATGTAGGTTTAACTTTTAGATACTTACTTGTATGCTGTAGTTGAAGATAGAGGTGTATGGAGGTAGAGTGTATGTCATGCCAGCCCATGAAAAGCGGTCTTTTATCTGTTCACGCCCTCTATATAACATAGCGCCATCAATGTTTTCTAATGAAAAAGATAAATTATTTTTAACGTCAGTAAATGTGGCATGTTTTGCAGTTACTCTTATCCAGGCCCCAATCTGGGAATCATAATATATGGTTTTGTTTGAATCTGAGTACTTGCGGAAATGGGTAGCGCCTTGCTCGTTTAAGAGTAAGAGTTCTTGACATCTACTTTTGTCTAAATCAGAAAAATCTATACTAATGTTAATTTTATTGGGTAGACAATTATAGGTTATAGCAATTTTACCGCGTGAAGGTATTTTTGTGAATTGAGTCTGCAGGCCTAAAGTTTTACGCAACCTCATAGTGTAGTCGAAAGCTCGCCGTGAGCTTTGACGAAGATACAATCGTTCAAAAGCTGCATGAAAATAAGAGTACAATTTATCATTTACAAATACGCCGTGAATTTGTTTTCTGGAAACTGTGTCCATATTGTAAATTTTCTTGAAGATATTATTAGAATGGTTTTGCTTAAAGAGTTCAGCGGAACTTGAAAAGATTGTATAGTCAGCGTATTTCACAATTGGAACCCCAAACCCCGCGCCTTCCTCAATTAAATCGTCTTTGCATAGGTTTAAAATAAGACCTTTCTGTAATGCAGCAATCTCTAGATTTTTAGGACGATTATCAGGATAAAGCCTAAATGAAATTGCGTTAACTGCGTTAAAAGTGCATGGTTCATTAAGTTTAATAAATTGGCTGTGAAATGCATTTTTTTCTGAGAAAATGAGGTTCACCATTCAAGTCAATTCCTTGAAGATCTAAAGCTATAAACGAAGCTAAGAAAAGCCATGTTTTCTAGCTAAGGTAAGCCTTAAAATCTTTTCTGAAGCATAGCCACTGTGATAAGGTTCATTTTGGTCTTAGAAATTTAGTATTAGATAGGAGTTGTTGCTTATCGGTAGTTTTTTTGAAGATAAAATCATGTTGTGTAGATTAAGCATTCCTAAAAGGTTACTCACATCACTTTTAGTTGTTGTATTCATTAAAATAGCTATTGCTGTGCTACTTTTTTATTGGATGGATATTGAATCAGTGGGAACTTTTTGGTTTGATACAAACAGAGCATTTATTGAAGAGCAGAATCAAGCACTTTTTCAAATAACCAATAGTACAGTTAAGTGGCCATATTTGTTTGTTGGTTGGGATAGCGCATGGTATCTAAGCATCATGACCAAGGGATACATGTTTTCATCACAAAGCCATGCTTTTTCACCAGGACTGCCTCTTATAGGTGCCATACTCAATTTGGCACTAGATGATCCGTTGGTTTCCCTTGTTAGTCCGGGCTTGATATTTGGTGTTCTTTGGGTACCATTTTATCAGTTATTAGCAGAAGGATATATGAACAAACGAGCTGCATTGGCTTCGACCTTACTATTTGCATTATCACCATATACTTTAATTTTTACTACAGTAGCATATAGCGAAGGATTACTTTTATTTTTCAGCATTAGTGCATATTATCTCTTAAAAATAGGTAAAATTGGCTGGGCGTCAGGTTTAGCTGCCTTCGCGGCGTTAACACGTATAACAGGTGTTTTAATTTTTTTGCCTATGTTTATATTTGCTCTAAAGAAGAAAAACAGTCTCAGAATAAGATATGTCATGTTGAGTTTTTTGCCTATTGCCGTTGTTGTTTTTTGGTTTGGTTATTTTCATTTTTTGGTCGGCGACTTTTTTGCACCTGTTCATACAACAGAGTGGAGTGAGCTTCATACAGTACCGAATTTACTCTTTGATAACTTCCCGCAAAAAGGGCTCCACAATTTATCAGAACTTTTAGCCACGGGTTGGCCTGAAATGCATTATTGGATTATTCCTATCGCGACTGCTTGCGCTTTATTTATCCCGTTAATTCTTATCCGTGAGACCGCTAAAATCGATAAAGCTCTAGCGGTCTATTCGCTAGCAGGATACATCGGAGTCTTATGCTTTGGTGCACTTGTTTCAATGCCTCGATTTATTTCTATGCTTTTCCCAC
>CAYSWL010000189.1:0-3974 GCA_964434745.1 uncultured Candidatus Bathyarchaeia archaeon
CTTGACTTATCAAAAGAACCAAAAAAAGACTTCATAGAAGAATGCGATAGATTTGCATATGAACTAGCACACCTTATTGAGCAAGAAGTGATGCAGTATGCACGAAGTTAATCAAGTTGGATATGTGGTTTTTGAAGACTTCGCTAAAGCTACCGGCCCAAAAGTACACAGCACCAAATGCGTGTTTTATCAAAACTGGCTCAAAAAAGCAACCACCACAACTACCTGGCATGGACCTTACAAATCCAAAGAAGAAGCATGGGCAATATGCAGATCGCTTGCAATGGGAACAAAATTTGAGCCAACAATGCATACATGCATTAAATGATTCTTTTTATTGAGTTTGAAAGCTCAACTGTGACACTAATTATGTTATTAAGGGATAAATTATCAATCTATTGTTCGGCTATTCCACATTATTGTCTAACCTTATCACCAAGCTCATCTATCATGCTACTTTAGCAACATGTAGTTCTTCTGTTTTGTGTAACCTCATTTTTCTAGCTGTACTTTTATTGCCTTCAACGCAGTAAGCAGGGAATGAATAATTGCATCACAAATTTCGAAGTTGGTTTTTCCATCCAAATTAAATTTTTTAAGCTCTTTTTCAAATTCTTCTGTTTTTCTATGTGCTGCTGATTTTGAGCGCATTTGTTGCAGTACCCTAAAGGGTTTAGCTATCTGAGAAGCATCGGTTGAGTTTAAACCAAAGATCTCTTCTAATAACTTCTCTAAGTAGCGTATTTTCGTGTCCTCGTCTTTTGTTGGAGGTAACCATCGAAGTTTTTTCTTAATTTCTGATTTATTAATTGAATCTGTGAATAATTTACTTAGTGCTATTAGCTGCTCATCTAGCTCGCCTTGTTCGTTAGTTGTCGGTACACGTATTGTTTTGTAAATATGTTCATCACCCTTTGATAACTCTTCAAAAAGCTTAAAGTCAAACTTTGCGTGACTTAGCTTATTAATTTCTTCGTATAAATTAATAAGTAAATCAGAAGGGTCAGTTGTTTGTACAAATTTTGCTAACATTTGCGTTTGGTAAAACCCTTGGTCAAGATTACCAGAGGGCGGAACATTATATTGTCTAAAGTGAAGCTGTTCTTCAAATGGAAGATGACCCAAATCGCCTAACCAAACATGAACAAGATCTTCATCATTAAGACCAAAGGGTATACCCCAAAGATCTAAGCAGTTTACCCGCCCTGCCTTTATAGTGTACCGTTGCGGATTCTGATAGTATTTTTGGAGCACTCTTTTCTTAAAGAACACAGGCGTCAGAGCATGAGGTTTGCCAGTATTAACAAAATTGTCACTTAATTGCCTTTCATCACATGTTTCTTCAATCTTGTTATGATTTGCATCTACTACGCCAATTACGAATTTAACAAACTCTTTCTGCACCTTTCCAGCCAAAAATAAGTAATCTTTATGATGTGGTTCGTCAAATGGGTGCACTACATCTTTACCAAGCATTCTTGAAAATGTTGCTTGATTATCAAGTATATCTTGTGATATTGTAACCGAAAAGTTCCTATCTACTTGAACAAAGTTAAAACCCACATTTTTTCCAGTAAGCACGGATAGTGGCTTTTTGATTAGACGCCTAACATCATGATATCTAACTAAAACCATTTTGCGAGCAGCCAAATAATCTTTTAGATAATCTGACTTTATATCGACAAAGCAAGGGTTTCTATAATTAATTACGAAATCCTCAGTTATTGGCTCAATGTACTTTTCTTGCTTTGGATCATAGTAAAGACCATGATATAATACAAAATTTTGGATAATATCTATCCTTGCTGGAAACGCTGTATGAAATTCACGAAGTATAGTAAATGCTTCGAATAGCACGCCATCTTTTTCTTCGCTTTGGTTAGTAGCAAAATGCACGTCTGGATTGGAGCGATTCCTAAAAAAGTAAGGATTTCCAAAATTTGTATACTGCTCCCATTCAAAATTGTTGAGGATTGTTTTTAGGATGAGTCTATTGTTTGGAACCATGACACTGAAAATTCCAAAAGAATC
Organism: uncultured Candidatus Bathyarchaeia archaeon; assembly: GCA_964434745.1. Lineage (GTDB taxonomy): Archaea > Thermoproteota > Bathyarchaeia > Bathyarchaeales > Bathycorpusculaceae > JADGNF01. The sequence goes on from CAYSWL010000189.1 coordinate 2,032, forward strand.
ATTACTGGAGGGCTCATCTAACCTACCTACCGTAATCCAGTTCAGATCGAGGTGTGTATTTGCTGAAAAATAATCCGAGAATTTTAAGAAACCTATTTCAGAGACCAATTGTAAGCCCACCTGCTACTGGAGTTACAAAGGTATAGTGTGATTATAAATTTGAATTTTTTGCATTTACTTTAGGGGCGTTTTAAGTTTCTCATCGATTATATTAAGTTCTTTAAGGGTCTTTATCCCCAGATTGGCAATTTTCTTTGCTTCATCAATAGGGATTACTTCTTCAAATGGATGGGAAGAAATTAGATAAGATCCACCATGTTTTATCACTATCAGTGCTGTCACTAATTCTTTAGCAATTAATTTCTCGTTTTGAGCTTCGGATATCAGTGCCGACATAGATGCTTCAGGGTGATATGACCCTTTTCGAAGCAGTATTGTTCTTAATTTATTTTCAAGTCGATCTTGCAACACAGCAAACGCAGCAACTATGTTTCGTTGTTCAATTAAGTTAAGTATTTTATCTTCGTCATTCGCTAATGGAGACTTTGCTTGAGCAGTACTTTTTGGAAGTGATTTTTCGACATCTTCTGCATCTCTTCCAATTTCAGCTAATTTTTCTTTAAAACAGAAATATTGCTTAATGCTTGAGTTTGCTGTAGCAACTGCAATAGATTGGAGTGAAGATTTAATTTCTGCCGTATCTTTCTTTACTTCTTCAACTTCTTTAGATACTTTTATGAAGCCAGGTATTTCGATTTTCGCAAAATGTCTAAAGACTAACAAAACAAGTACAGCGATGAGCAGAAAGATCATGTTTTGAGTAATCTCAGCCCCAAAAGATGGAAAAGCGGCTAATATAAAGACCGCAAGAGCAATTCCAGCTGTAATATAAACTAACCATTCATTAACTTTGGCGGATAAGCTCTTATCTGGTGTACTCTCTTGCGACATAGCCCTACCAATATGATAGTTGAGTATTTAATTCTAACCGGCCCTGAAAAAGGCAAAATTACAACGCAGTGCAATTAGGGAAGACATGCTGCGGAAGGTTACTTTTGTTAAATAGGTTAGAAGGGTTTTAACTTTGGTAATAGTACTAGAACTTTTTCGCTAAGTATTCGTGCATCTTGTTTGAAATAGTGCTGCAAAAATATGCTCTTACCAACTCTGCCTTGAACTAAATCAATTTGCTCTGAAAGCAAACCTTGCTCTCTCATTGTTGTTGCATAAAAAGATCTTAATTGTTTAACTCTCATCTTCAATCCTGCTCTGTCTAAGCGCTTATCTAACGCATTATATGAAACCTTACTTGATTTTGAAATCTCTTCAAGCAGCTCATTTGGTACTGCACTTACATAGAGGTTTTTGCTGCTTCGCAAGAAAAGCTGTGGATACTTAAAATGCTCCAAAAATCCAGTTTGCTCATTGAAGTATTCTTCTTTGTACCTCTCACCTAGCTCTACTAGTAGGTTGAAGGCTTTGACTCCTTCCATAGCCCGTACTCCGCTTAGGAGCATAAATCGTAGGTAGAGCTTTTCATTCTCATTTAACACTCCACAAGCATCTTTGTACCATTGCCCCAAACCCTTGTGTGCACTGCTATTGAATATTCTTGTGAATGCTTGAACTGCATCAGGCTTAGTTCGCTTAATGCCATGAGATTTTAAATCAGCCATAAAACAATCATATGAGCCTTGAAATCTGCTAAGAGCCGTTAGAGAATTGATTAGGTTATTTCTTATTGAAGGCTTAGCTTGCAAAATACCATTGACATCGCTAAGCAGGTGATGATACTTTTTTGAATGCTCTAAAATAGAGACTGCATAGCACTTAGCGTACTTACTATTTAGATACTGCTTAAACAGATCCCAATCAATCGGGCTGACCCCCTTGGGCTCTATAGACCCCGGTTCAAATCCGGGCAGCCCCACCACTCTGAAATC
>CAYSWL010000190.1:0-3935 GCA_964434745.1 uncultured Candidatus Bathyarchaeia archaeon
TGCTACAGCAATAATACTGGTCATTATCATTTTAACTATAACGATTGTTTTGCGTCGAAAAAGTTAGCCCAAACACATCCTTTTTTCTTTTCTTAAGGAGAGTTTGAAACTAAAAATTGAGGCTGAATGGGCTTTGACGATAATGTCTCCTATGGTAGCACTAAAAAGGTTTTCATCTTTTCTCTCTCCTTATGTGATCGCCAAAGCCCCAGTACACCAACAAAGCACAAAAACACTACAATGCTAAGTTATTTCTAATTACACAACTATCTTGACCCTGATTAATACAACTTTTTTAAACGAAAAAGCACATTAAATTATTCTTAGTCAATTTTTTTATTAAATCTGGCATTTCTTAGAGAAACTTTATAATAAAAACATCCTATAACAATATTTAGCATAAAAATCACAGGTTAAGGTTAGTGTAGATGTCATTTGAGTCAAGTGTTTCAAAAGCTCGTATAGCTACGTTACTAATAGTTTTACTTCCAATGCTTAGTGTAGGTGCTCAGATGCCATTTTTCTTTTTAGGCCTATCTACAGTTAATATTATTTTTGTATCAATAGTTTTTTCTGTTCTAAATTTTGCAGGTTATGTCTTGTTTTTAATGGCCATGAATGGTTTATCTAAAGTGTATAATGATGTGAGAATATTCAAAAACAGCCTCTATGGATTTACTGCAAGCCTTATTGGCGCAATCGTTTTCTCAGTAATAGTCTATGCATATTTCATACCAATACTTGATACCTTAACTTACTATCCTACTAACTCAGCTACAGCCCCACCAGTATCGATTTTTATAACATTTCTTCAAGTTATACTCTTTATCGGGATTGGCGGCTCTATTCTTGCAGCCATTAACGGCTTTTTTTACAGACAAGCTTTTAATGCGCTTGCAGAAAAATCAGGTGAAGACAACTTCAAAACTGCAGGACTATTTATGCTACTTGGCGGAGCACTAACTATAATCCTTATCGGCGGCTTACTTTTCATAATCGGCTGGATAATTGCAGCCGTAGGCTTTTTCTCACTAAAAAACAAAATAGCCCACCCAACTATTCCCTATGCACAATATACACCAACCCACTCTGTGATGCCAAAGAAAAAGTGTCCTAACTGTGGAACAGAAAATACCACAGATGCATTATACTGTGCAAATTGCGGAAACAAATTATAATTTCAATTCTACCACCAATTTCGCCACTGCACATAGAAATCACAAACCTCTCCAGTACCTAAATCCCTAAAAAGCATATTTTATAGTAACCATGTTCATAGTTTCACCGCCACTATTAGCTCAATATTACACTGAATTTTGACATAAAATTAGTTTGTATATTTTATCTTTGGTGCTGTGGTTGTATCATACATACCTGACTTTTTAAAAATTTTTACAACGATTTAAAGAAGGAGAGAAATTTATGCATCAACTATTTAGAATAAGGCAAAATAGACCAAAATCAGATTATAAAACAATAGTAGCAATAGGTTTACTCTTCTTATTGATAGTAAGCGCCACTTTCACGACTTTTTTACCAACAGTAAATGCTGCAGACGTCAATACTTACGCTTACCTTAGTGTTACTCCTAATCCTGTAGGCGTAGATCAACCCGTTTCAATAATAATGTGGCTTGACAAAGCACCCCCAGTGGATTCGCAAAACCGCGCATTAACATTTAGTAACTACACTTTAGAAATTACCAAACCTGACGGATCTAAACAAACCATGGGTCCATACCAATCTGATTATATCGCTTCAAAATACCTTGCTTATACACCTGATGCAGTAGGAACATATCGCTTCCAATTCAAATATCTAGGCGAGACCCTTAACAATATTAGACATTCAAGTGGAGCAGCAATAAACAACTACACCTACATACCAAGCACAAGTCGTGAAATGACACTTACAGTACAAGCTACCCCCATATCAACCCAATATCCTGAAGCAGCACTTCCAACAGGATACTGGCAACGCCCAATACATGAAGAAAACCGAGAATGGTACACACTTGGCGGGAACTGGCTAGGCCTACCGTTACTATTCGGAACTGGCTATGATGCAATCGGCTGCTTTAACCCCTACACCACAGCACCAAACACAGCACACATAGTCTGGACAAAACCCCATATATTCGGAGGAATAACCGGCGGTGAATTCGACACAAGAAGCTACTACACAGGATTATCATACGAAGAAAAATGGAACCCGCCAACAGTAGTAGTCATAGCAGGCCGAATGTACTACCACTTACCCTTAAGCAACTGGCCAACAGGAGGCGGACTAGCATGTGTAGACCTCAGAACAGGCGAACAAATCTGGTGGAAAAACATAACCATCAACTTTGGACAACTACTCAACTTTGACTCAATGAACCAACACGGAGTAATACCATACCTATGGCGAACTGGCTCAACATACACTATGTACGATGCTGTCTCAGGTGAAGCTATCTTAACCATGGCAAATGCAACAAACGGCAAAGCCATCTACGATGACAACGGAAACCTACTTGTATACATAATGAACGGCCAAAGAAACTGGCTAGCAATGTGGAACTCAACAAAAGTCGAAGGCCTAATAACCCTAACCGGAGCAGACACAGGATACCAATGGAGACCACCAATAGGAAGAACACTTGACTGGCAAACCGGAATACAATGGAACATCACCATACCCGAAATTTCAGGCCAAGCCTTAACATTAGTAAGCAAAGACATTTTAATCTCAACAAAACCATACGTAAACGAAAATCCACCACTAAACCAACTCACAGGTTACAATGCAAAAACAGGCGAATACCTCTGGGCATTTAACATATCAGAATACGCAATGGTCTCAAGATCTAACTATCTTTTCGGACCAATAGTAGATGGCGTTTTCACATACTTTGACCAAGCAAAAACCGTATGGTACGGATACAACGCCTACACAGGAGAACAAATATGGGGACCAACCGAACCTTACGATAACCCCTGGGGCGTATACAGTCAAAGCTACCGAGGAGCTGGACAAAACTTCGTCCAAGTAGGATACGGTAAACTATACACAACAGGATACGACGGAACAGTACGCTGCTTTGATATACAAACTGGAGAAAACCTCTGGAACTTCTTTACCGGAACAAGCGGCTACGAAACAGTCTATGGCAACTACCCCATGTACGGCGGAGTAACAATTGCCGACAACAAAGTCTACATATCAAGCAACGAACATAGTCCAAACTCACCTAACTGGCGAGGAGGAAAAATGTACTGCATTGACGCCCATAACGGAACTCTCATATGGAGCGTATCTGGATGGATGCCCGGCCCAATAATAGCCGACGGCTACCTAGCAGTACTAAACTCCTACGACGGACAAATCTACAGCTTCGGAAAAGGACTCTCAAAAACCACCATCTCAACCCCAGACACAGCAATACCACAAGGAACCCCAGTATTAATTAAAGGAACAATCACCGACCAATCACCAGGCCAAACATGTCTTGGCATCCCAGCAGCAGGCACACCAGCCATCTCCGACGAAAGCATGAGTGCTTGGATGGAGTACCTCTACATGCAAAAACCACAACCAACTAACGCAACAGGAGTTCCAATACAAATCACAGTAACTGACCAAAACAATATCACTTCAACAATAACCACAACAACAAGCACTGCAAACGGCAAATTCAGTATACTTTGGACTGCACCAGACGAAGGCAAATACACAATTACAGCTACATTCCTTGGATCAAACTCATATTATGCCTCACACGACTCATCCGCATTAGCAATAAGTGCAACATCACCACAACCAACATCCACAACAACCTCAACTCCGTCAATTAATCCAACCCAAACATTACCCACAACCACTTCACTTCCAACTAGTTCACCAACAGATCGGAAGAGCGTCGTGTAGGGAAAGAGTGTAGGATAGGGGGGTGG
>CAYSWL010000191.1:0-3933 GCA_964434745.1 uncultured Candidatus Bathyarchaeia archaeon
GCGTTTTTAATTGAGATGATGTAGTCTGCTGTTTTTCCGAAGGGTGATGTAGGCTAAATTGAAAACTCTCTTTTGAACTTGGATGTTTGTTGCTGATGAATGCACCTTTCAGCGTGCTTAACTAATCAGCTTAAACCTTCAAAGTTCCCTATAACATAGCTCTCGCTAACTAACAGATGCAGGTCAAACCCAAACTCAGCTAATCAAAATAAATCATAGACTAACAGCATAACCTGAGCACGACAGACACAAACCGCCACCAAAATGTCATTAATTTACATAGTAATACTAAATTGATTGATTTTTAAATTAGAGTTATGAAAAAATATGATAAGCAAGATCAGATAGCTTTAGCTATTTGGGCTGTAGATTGCGCCGAGCGTGTTCTTAGGTTGTTTGAAGAGTCATATCCAGAGGATGATAGTCCTCGAAAAGCTATTGAAACATGTAAAGTATGGATTCGCACGGGCGAGTTCAAAATGTCAGTTATCCGTGGGGCATCTCTTAATGCTCATGCAGCAGCTCGCAAAGTTAAAGAAAATGGCGCTGCATTTTTTGCCGCGCGTGCTGCAGGTCAAGCAGTAGCAACAGCACATGTTACTCAACACGCTTTCGGCGCATCTTACTATGCATTGAAAGCTATTGCAGCTATTGAACCTGCTAATGCTGAATCGAATGTTTCTAAAGAATTTAGTTGGCAACTACTACATGCACCAGAAAATCTAAAAGAAGAAATCTTAAAGCGAATAATAATTCAAAAAGAGAATACAACAATCAATATTAAAATTCGAAAAGATAATGATTTTTAAATAAAAAGTAGGTTTTGAAAAAACTATTATAAATTCAAGGTACCAAAATGCCTGTTTTTTGTCAAGACATTTTTAGGAAATTAACAACTATCTTTTAGTTGTATAGTAGAAGGTATCATAGTGATTCGTTGATATTTACTATGGCTATTGTTTTTTCATTGTAATTAGAGTTATTACAATTGTTGTGGCGGCCAAAATTGTGTATACAATTGGCAGCAAATAGAAAATGGCGGGTAATTTTTGGTAGTATAGATTTGCAATCCAGATTGACTGGTTTTTTGAACCTAACATTAGATAATTGTTGTCAACTGTTTGTATAAGGGAATTAAAGTTTGCTTCATAACCAATCTGCCAAGTTACGTCTGGGAAGCTCATATTCCAAAGCTTGTTTCCAGCAGGGTCAGTCATGATTAATCCTGCCGTGTGAAAATTAGAAATTGAAGCTAGAAGATAGTTGCCGTTTGGAGTTTCAAGGGCAGCCACAATTGAGCTACCTTTTTCACCGTAGGTTCTGTTCCATTGCATATTGCCTTCTGCATCAGTTTTAACTACCCAAGCATCGGTATCCCATAGATAGCCGACCATTAGATAGCCCCCATCCTTGGTTGCTATAGCAGCATTACATTCAGGCTCTAAATAGTAACCTTCACCGCCATAAGTTGTGTTCCATAAAACGTTTCCAGAAGGATCTAGTCTAATGAGTCTAAAGAAGCCTTGATCGGGAACAAACGAGTAACTTACATCAGCCATCATATATCCTCCATCTTCAACTTGAATAATAGCAGAAGGACAATCAGCTACTGGTCCCGAAAACGACTTTGTCCAATCTATATTTCCTAAAGAATCTGTTTTTGTAAACCAAATCCAACCTAATCCTTCTTCGACTGGTTCACCAAAACCGACAAGCGCAAAACCGCCATCAAACGTTTGAATTAGTGCCCTAAGGTAAGTTATTGGAGCATTTGAAGTAAATGTTGAGTTCCATTCTATATTTCCTTGCGAGTCTGTCTTCAACAATACATAATAATTGTTTATCACACCTGCCAAGGCAAAACCGCCATCACCTGTAAGAACTAAGCGAGAAAGAATCGTTTCACCAGCCCCAATACTGATAGTTTTTGTCCAAATTTCATTAAAGTTAGAATCAAGCTTGATTAAAAAAGTACACGAGCTATTAGCGGTATTTAAAATATAGTTACCATCAGAAAGCTGAAAAATGGAGTATCCTGATTCACCAGGCAGATTATTATGCAACTCAGTTAGCACAATTTCAGAGTCTTTAGATCCTAAGACTGTGATAACGGCGCCTGATAGTAATAAAATTAAAAGTCCAATTACTAAGAATAAAGATAGTGTTTTGCTAAGGTTGGATCGTCTTTTAAAAAATATTATCAGTCCAGTTAATATGGTAATTAATGCGAATATACCAACATTTAGACCGACTGTACTGAAGTCGCTTTGGTATAAAAACAGCTGATTATTACAGACCCAATATAATATAGTAATCAGTAAAGCTGGTAAAGATAGCAAGATTGCTTTTGTGAACATGCCAAGACACAGTTATTGAAAGCTTCACATGAGATTTCTTGTTACCTCTGGAACAAAATGTTCAAAGAACAGGACAGACTGTTCCTATAAAGGAACACTGATAAAATGTTGCAGTTCCAGTTATCAATTTTCTCGATTACTCGGTAGCGACTTGCCGTTAATTATGCAACAATAAAAAAAGAATGCTAGAAAAAAATTAGCTGTTTGCTTAAGTAGATGTTATAAATTAGAAAATGAAGGGGACAGCAATAATCAAGGCTAAGACTATTACTATTAAAGCTGTAACTGCTACTGTTATGTTGTGTATGGTTTTTTCGCTTGCCTTTTTGCTTAATGCTCGTTTTAGGCCTATGTTAAACATTCGTCCTCCGTCCATTGGATAGATTGGTAATGCATTAAATACGGCAACATTGACGTTGATGAACCATAGCCAAAAGAATAGGTTTGCAAAGATTACCCATGCTGGCCCTATTGAATGGGTGTAAAATATTGATAGTGAATCGGAGAATGGAACTAATCCGGGAGCTAACGCTGGTGGTACTAGGTATAATGTAAGTGTGGAGAGGTCGATGTTTTGGTAAAGTTGTAAACGAGCACTTGTAGTTAAGTCACCTAAGTTTACGCCCATTATGGCGCGGCCGTCTGATTCGATAAGTGTTACATTGGCATAAAATAGGTCTTCCCAATTCTGACCTCTAGCCATAGTCAACATTACCGTATCTCCAGGCTGTTTATCAGCAAATATTGTACTTAATTCTTGGTAAGTATTAATCGGAACATTGTCTATCGAAATAAAAACGTCACCTACAAGCAATCCGGCTTGTTCTGCAGGCCCATCGGCAACTACATTATAGACATAAACACCGTCAACAGCAGGAGTCAACCCGTTAATTATTATTATAAGCCCTAGCAGGCACACTAAAGCAATGATTATGTTGCCGCCAACACCTGCAGCCATAACTTTTAAGGCGGGTCGGGGTTTAGCTTTTGCAATTTGTTCTTCATCAACATCCACAAATGCGCCTATAGGGACAAATAAGAAGAACAGCAAACCGCTAGACTTAACGTTAAAGCCAAGGTTTCTAGCAACAATACCGTGGGCTCCTTCATGTATTGAAATCGCGATAATTATTGCTAGCCAGCCGTAGAGTAAGGGGAGCATCGGATTAATTCCAGGCAATAATAAATATGCACTTGGACCTAGTTCTCGGCTGACCTCTCGAGCTGCTGGAGTCATCAACATGTTAAGTAAACTATTTATCAGTAGGTATAGACCAAGTCCAGCAACAATAGGAACTATAACTACAGCTAGACGCGAAAACCATTTAGAAGCTCTATATGCGCCAAGCTTATCAAAGACACGGTTGAACATCTTTGTTCTAACTGTTAACATGGGAAAATTAAATTCGACTCTGCGCTGTTCCTTTTTGGTTGCCGTACCTTCTGAATCAGTCAATGGTTCTAAAACCTGCCTAAGGATACTTCTTAAAGATTCTCTTCAACAAAAACATTCTGGTACACAGGCACTTGTTGTATTAATGAATTCTTAAATTATCATAATAATTGATAGTATGCA
>CAYSWL010000192.1:0-3883 GCA_964434745.1 uncultured Candidatus Bathyarchaeia archaeon
CAATTTTATTTAGTTGCTGAATGGCAGATGTTAAATATGTAAAATTCTGCGGGTTTTACAATTGCTACTCCTATCGATATAATTAGGCGGTTGTTATCAATGTCATTTTGTGTCATAGTTGTACGGTCACATTTAACGAAGAATGCTTCTTCAGGTTTGGTGCCCATTAGAGCTCCGTTTTGCCAGTTGCGAGTTAAAAAGTCATTTATGCTCATCTTTACTTTTGCCCATGTTTTTTCGTTGTTAGGTTCAAAATTTACCCATTTAGTGCTTCTATGTATGGATTCTTTTAAGTAAATTAGTAACCTATTAACGTTAATGTATCTTTCATCAGGTGCACTACTTAAAGTTCTAGCACCCCAAACTAGATGACCCATTCCAGGAAAATATCGAACACAATTGACATTTTGTGAATTCAAATAATCTTGTTCAGATCTAGTAATTGTTCTTTCTAGGCTCACAACACCTTGCACAAGTTGGTTAGCAGGAGCTTTGTGCACACCTCTTTCGAGGTCATTGCGAGCATAAATACCTGCAATATGGCCGCCTGGAGGAATAAGACGTATTGAAGCATTTACTTTATCAATTATATTTATCCAAGGATAATATAGTGCAGCATACGCGGTATTGCAGGGTTTAGTTATGCTATTTGGAGTTTGCCCTTTTAGCGAATCAATTATTGCAAATCGATTTTTTTGTTTTTCACAATGTGCAATTATTGCATCTGCCAAACCTGCAACAGATTGTGCATTAGGAGCATAAACAATTGATATATCATCAATGGTTTCAAAGCTGGCTAGGCCCGTTTTAGAGTCAGCATTTCCAAGGTAGTCAGCTAAACTTAAGGAACGTGATGAAGCTGTTACTCTACTTATGTAGCATCTAATACCCCCATTTAAAAAGAAGCCTTGAACTGCATAAGGCAAAAATTTGTTAGCACCAAAAAAGTTACCGAAAATTTGTTGATATTCAGTCCAGTTACTAATTAAGGTTGGTTTGGTCGGGCCTTTTTCAGTTTCACCTATAAAGCCTGCAAAGTTGGTGCTTACATCAATAATAGGTGAGTTCAATTGTATTTCTTCAATATAGACTCCCGGGGCTATTTTTACCATATATATTCCCAAACTTATTTTCTGTATATTTTATGGTGGAGGTCGTTTTTGGGCGTATTGGTATCTTCTAGGTCGTCCTATGCGTGTGAGTATATTATCTTTAACTAAGTCTACTAAAGCATGAGCTACGGCTGTTCTGTCGTAGTGGAATCCTCGTCGGGCTAATTCGCTGTGAACATCATCTAATCCTTTTGGGTTGTTGAACCAGTTTTCTTCCCAGAGTTTTTGAATTACACCTTTACAGGTTTCAGCTCTGGGTGGAGGTGAAGCTCGTTCAGGGTGAGGTGCAATTTGGATATCTTTGATACGTGTGGCGACTGTGCTAAGTATTTTATCGACGGCTGTTTGAATTTGGTCTTCTTGAGATTCGATTTCGAATTCAATTTCGCCGATTTTCATTTTGACTTTGATTGGTGGTTTTTGCGTGTTTTCTGTCAAGTTATCGCCTATTGCATATTGTATTGTGCAAGATGCACATGCACAACACTTATATGACTCACCAACAAGTTATTGAATATTGGTGAATCTTGGTGATTGAACAATACAATATAACAACAAGCAAATATAACTTTCCACACTCCCCCATGGAAACAGCCCTTCCACATCACTTTATCGAACTAAGCATCAACAGCTTAAGACAAGTACGCAATAACGGATTTCAACTAAATCAACAGCCTATTCAACAAGAAACACTCACAGAACCATACCTCACCCAACTAACACTCAAACGCCAACCCTTACCACTCACACCAAGACACCAAGAAACCACAGTAGCTGCCGTAGATACATCAACAATAAAAATTGGCGAAACCAGCACAGGCATAATCATAGCTATACGCGGCGCAACTGTATGGAAACAAAACCACAAATACCACTATTCACGCCTTGGACCACTTATCTTTCATATAACAGAGGACAATAAAAACACAGTTTATAATAACCTCGAAAAATCCTACTTTCCTTATACGTACAGTAACCATCAAGCATCGCCTCCACTTATGCAAATGCCCACACGTCTAGCAGGACTACTTGAAAGATGGCTCCAAACAATACTTTCCAAAAACATCCGCAACGGCATCATCCTATTTGACGGCAGCCTCACAAGCGGAACCTTTGACACACCCACACAAAGAATGCGCGACATACTATCAACGGCACGTAAAAATCAAAATACAATTTTAGCATTTAGCAAAGCCACCAGCCTACGCATTAATGGCTATCTTATCACCGACCGACTACCAGAACACAACGGACCATACCTACTCGAAACTACAGGCTTGCGCTTTAAACCGCCAACAGTACTCAATGGAGACGTCTATGTTGCAAAACTCAACAAATCGAACATGGCTTTCCGTCTTGATATTGACCATCAAATTCCACTAGTAGACCGAATGGAGGCAGTAGAGAAACTATTAGGCAATGACCTACTACAACAAAGCTACCCAGAAACACTACGCATAGCCCACATACTATGCACATTCACAGCAAATGAAGTATTAGCAATGCAGCACTTCACAACACGACGACACGGCATACACATCATTAATCGACCTGATATGCACAAACTGCTCTTTGGACCATATGGCAGGGAGGGCTTCGCATAAAGCTTTACCGAAAAGAAGGAAATATAGTTCAGATAATCAGCTTCCCTAACGAAAACGCCGAGAAAGGCGACTACTTAATGGTAGAAGATGGAGAAGCAGGTAAAGCACTCATAGTACAAGTTATCGATGTACAGTTTGCAGCAGTACCAGGAGTACTCGAAGAACTATTACGCACATTACCTGATGGAGGAGAACTCATACAAGGCGAAGACATTGACCCACTTGAAATTGCACCGCACATAACCTACATACAAGACGCAAGCCTATTAGTTTGTAAAATCCGCGCCACATACGAAAATAATGCACTTAGCCCAAGCAGCAGTTGGCTGCCAAGCCGCTCCCAATCACTTATTCGCAAACTCTCAATTCCATCATTAATGAAACTAGCAAAAGTAGATGGCAAACGACCTATAATCTTAGGTGGCACTAAAGATTCTTCTCTACTTACAATAGATGCCTCAGATATAGATGGTACACTCAACATCATCACTGGAAAGAAAGGTTGTGGTAAATCACACTTAAGCAAACTGTTGATGGCAAGTCTAATCGGTTACAAAGCAACAGTAGTTGTCTTTGACCTCAACGGCGAATACGGCAGCATAGGCATGACTAATGATGGTAAACGCAACATATACTATGACAAAATCCATGCACTAACACCTAGCCAGAACTTCAAGGTAGCCATAAACCAATTGCATCTAAATGTGATATTAGGAATAATGGTAAACGCACTACATTTACCAGGAACATCAGCAAGAGAATTTAAGCGCATCTGGAAGCAGCTTAAAGATCAAGGACGACTTACCCTAACTGACTTAGGCGAATCAATCCGCAACAGCACAGGCAACCAATACGTCCGAGATGCACTTGCCTCACGATTCTACACACTTGTCCACTCAGGCTTCTTTACTGACAACCTCTCAGAAGCAACCTTACTTGAAGACAGCCTGTTTCGTTCCAAAGATCAAGGTGGAGCCATAATCATTAATTTGAAAAACACTGGCAACATTGACCGCCAAATTATCGTCGAATATGTACTCGGTAAACTGGTCGATCTATTACAGGGATGGAAACTCAAAGCAACATTTCTTTTTGCCGAGGAAGCTCACTTGTACCTGCGTGAAACCTATTGGGATGACATTGTAACCCGCATGAGGCACTTTGGCA
>CAYSWL010000193.1:0-3875 GCA_964434745.1 uncultured Candidatus Bathyarchaeia archaeon
TGACAAAAAGAAATCAAAAAATTGCTAAAAACCAGAATAATGCACACCCCTCTAATAATTAATATAAATTCAAAGTAAAATGAAAGCTTGAAAAATTAGAAAAATCGCACCTTTAAGGGATAGAAAAATTAAACAGCTATTCGCATTATTAGGATTATTAATACATTTTGCATTAGAACAAAAGATGAGTATACGCATACATAAAAAAAGAAAAATAGGTGATTATTTATCGTTTTCTTACTGCGAAAAATACTGCAATAACTGCAACGATTAACGCTATGGCTGCTATTGCAATAAATATTATTGTGTCAGTGCTAGTTACTGACGCAGTGCTTGGACTGGTGTTATCTGGCGCTGCCTGGCTAACTGTTAAGTAGGTTGAAGCTTCTGAGTTACCATACGAGTTGGTGCCTGCAAAAGTAGCTACAATTTTGTATGTACCTTCTTTGTCTGGCGTCCACGCAAAACCAAAGTTGCCATTAGTATCAGTAGTGGCAGTTCCAATATCAACTGAGTTACCGCTAGAGTCAACAGCGGCTAGCTTAACCTGCACGCCGGTTGCATCTGTTGGTTTTGGTTTTTGCATGTGCAAATACTCCATCCATTTTGCTTGGTCTGCATCAGAGATTGCCGGTGTGCCTTTTTGTCCGGGAGACTGATCTGTGACCGTGCCTTTGATGGTGGTGCTAGCACCAGCTGGTACTGCCATATCAGAGGCGGTTACGGTAGTTGCACTTGGGCCTTTTCCATAGGTATAGATTTTGACATCATACCCGTTGTATGTGGTTAAGTAACCGTTTGAAAGGGAGTTGTAGGTGTAGTATCCAGATATGTTCCATAAGATGTCTCCGTTGAATGCATCAAGGCACCATAAATTATTGCCTACCCACATATCTGAGTCAGGCGAGTGGTCATTTCCTCCGATGTATAGCTTTCCATCTGCAATTGTCGGCCCGGACATCAGTGGAGGTACACTGTAAGCTTGCCCATAAGGTAAGTCGCCTAGTGACGTATCCCAGTTGATATTGCCTGTTTCACTATCAATGCAGCGGACATGACCGTCATATGCCCAGACGTAAGTGTTTCCGTAGGCCATCCAAGTGTGGGCAATAGTTGTATAGAGTCTACCATCTGACAGAGGTTGACTAACTGAAATCTCGTTACCGTTACTAATATCGTAAGTATGTACTTTCTGTTCAAGGTCATCATAGACACTATACAATCCTTCGTTAATGTTGTAGTGGGTTTCTACGAAGTCATAGATGTTGGTTCGTTGTTGAACCCATAGTGGATTAACTATGGTTGTATCTGCTTCTATGGTTGCAGGATATGCACAGTCTGTGAGCACCGCTGGGTAAGTGGTTTGATCGGTAGGATAATAGAGTCTATTTCCGTATAGCACAAGTACGATATTGTCTTTAAGGCTGATAGCCTGTATGGCAGGAGCGCCTATGCCATTGGGCGCATTCAACGTTACGTTCCATTCCAATCCGCTACTCCAGTCAAGCACTGAATCTCGAGATGGACTGAAAAATGTTGGTACAGAAGCTTCATCAATACATTTAGTTGAGTTCCACAGACTCATCCATTTGCCATTGTAATCAAGTGTGTATACAAGTATTTCACCCATTGGTCCAAATACTGGAAACCCACCCACTGCATCTTCAATTGTTAGAATTTTATTGCCTGTAAAAGAATCATACATTTCCCAGGTAAGCCCAGTAGCAATTGGTGCACCGATTGCAACGTAGGTCGCTAATCCAGGTATTGACCATAAGTATGGGACTACACCATGCTTGTTAGGGAGTTCAACGTCAAGTGTTTGAGCCATATCAATAGTCACGTTGGCAAGGTAAAAAATTTCTTGTCCAGTGTAAAGATCTAGACAGCGAGTGCCAAAATTGTCGATACGATTAGAACCTGTTCCACCTTGGCCGCCGGTATTTGTAGGTCCGTGGTCAACATAGTAAATTTTTCCATTTACAATCAGAGGCACATAGTATTGCTGATATACTTGACTGTGATAGAGGCTTTTTCCTGGGAACATTGCACCAGCTAGGCCACCTTCCTGCAACTGATTAGTCCATAGTATGTGCGGACTATTGGGGCCGGTAGTATATGGTGAGAAAGCTGCAAGACCATTAAAAAATCGAGGCTGCGAGTTGTATCCTTGCATCAGCCAATTGTCCATTTTGCTTGCCCAATTTTTGTTCTCACTATACACAGGAGTTGTCCAGTAGCCAGTTGGAAGCGGAATCGTTGGAACCCCAGGCACTGCTTCTTGTTGCACTATCAAAGACATCTTAATACTAGTAGCAGGTTCATAGTAATTATTTACGCTAACTGCCGCAGGCCCCATAGCAAGCATAGTACCTTTGGTTATGTTTACCCATTGACCGGCAAAACTTAATTGAAAATCATAAGTTCCGGTCATAGTAGGAGTAAAGATAGAGTATCCAAAACTTGTCGAGTCTACACTAACTGAATCAGTTTTTGTTGTTCCATCAGGCGAAGTAATTGTCAAAGTGAATCCTTCAAAGAAGGGCCCCTCAACGGTTGAAAGTGGATTGACATGATCTATTCCAAATACAATGACTACTGTTTGGTCTACACCAACCTTACTAGGTTGAAGGTCGACAAAAGCCACATTTTTAATATTGACAGTAGGAATAGTTTGCGCAAATGCTGTACTGGCAAGAGCAGCAAAAAACAAGATAAAAAACAATAAAACAGCCATTACGGTTTTTTCCATTAAAAATTTCAATCTCACTTTTATCACCTATCCACATGTATTATATCAGATTTTATCAGTTTTCTAATCACATCTTTGTCTTCTAACTTTTTATGTTGCAAAAAATTTCCCTCAATACTAGCTATTAGTTCGTTTTGATAAAATGATTATTAACTACAGCCTGCAGAGAATAATACAAAATATAAAAATAGCCATTTAACTAGTTATTATTAGATAATGGAGCGAATCTTGTGTTTACACAAGATGAAGTGAATCTCCTTAAGCGGCTAGGTCTTACAACTGATCAGGCAAAAATTTATCTTGCTTTATTTAGAACTGAACCTTCCACTGCATATCAGATATCAAAAGCTGCAAACTTGAGCTGTGAAGTTGCGTATAGAACACTACCTTTCCTTCAACGAATTGGTTTGGCTGAAAAAACAATAACAATTCCGACAAAGTATAGAGCAACGCCAATAAAATCTGCAATTAATATGTTACTGGAAAATAAAGACCACGAAAATAGTGAGTTACATTCTAAAGCAGAGTATTTACTTTCAACTATGGTAATTGAAAAAAGACCAACACCGGTTCAGCGAGATTCCACAATAGTTATGATTCCGAAAGGGGAAAGACTCACACACTTTGTAGAAGAGAAACTGCAAACAGTCAAAGAGACATTTGACCTGATTACAACAGGTCATAGATTCTACGGTTGGACACTTACACATGATGAGCTATTTCAACAGCTTCTTACAAAAAATATAACTGCGAGATTTATCGTTGCTGGCAATGGAAAAGCAGCTCAGGCACTTAAAAGCCTTCAGCAATTTCAAAATTTGAAAATAAAATTTATTTTAGATGAAATCCCAGCTTGCATAGGTTTGTATGATAATAAAGAAGTCACAATAAGTTATTCAGCAAATTGTGCAATTGAACAAGCACCAATTTATTGGTCAGACAACCCAGGCATATTGGCGTTAGGCAAAACATACTTTGAAAAATTTTGGAAAGCAAAACAAAGAAACAAAACACAAACGCTAATTCACTGATCAACAAACTCGACCTTAGATAAAGAAGAACAGAATGTTCTTACCTGAGAATCGTTGTGTTAGTTGTTAATTATTATGCAATCCTTAGAGAG
>CAYSWL010000194.1:0-3844 GCA_964434745.1 uncultured Candidatus Bathyarchaeia archaeon
AATAACTTTTATACAAAGTATAGTTAAAAGTTAAAGGTTTGCTGGGGCTCTGGTCGGACGAAAATCTTGGAGGTGGATTGAGTGAAAGTGAAAACTCTTGCCACATTCGCTTAAGAGTTTAACCGCCAAAGCCCACTCAGCCCCTTTATTATTCATTATTCACCATTGCACAATTTTTGATTCCCAATCTTTAAAGAAAAAAGGAAAGAAGGAGAGGTTGGTTTACTTGCGTTTGTGTAAGATAACAGCTACAGCTGCAATAGCAACGACAACAATAGCTGCCGCGGCTATAATGTACATATCAGCGATAGGCAATGCCTGCGAGCTAGGAACAACAGAAGGCGAAGCAGTAGGCACCGCAGCAGAAGCAAAATCAGCAGAACCTACCATTAGCGTTGTTATCCCTTGCGAGCCCCAATATGAGTCGTCTCCGGCAAAGCTGGCAGTAATCTTGTATAGGTCCTCATCTGTAGGAGTCCACTGCAAACGAAATACACCATCCGCATCACTTGTTGCTGTGCCAATATTAACTTGTGTGCCATCTGATTTTGTCGCCGTCAAAGTCACCTCAACGCCAGTCGTATTGGTTGGCTTAGGCTTTTGCATATGCAAATACTCCATCCAGCCAACCATGCTATTTTTGGAAACAGCAGGCGTGTTTGGCTGCGCCGGCGATAGATCCATTACTGTTCCGGTTATGCCAACTGATTCGCCTTTTGCTATCTGCGACTTTGTAACTAAAACATCTGTACCTGTTTTGCCTTTACCAAAACAATACATCATCATATTATATTCATTGACAGACACTAGCTTACCATCTGCGATGGTTTTTCCTCCATAGCCCCCTGAAATGCTCCACAGCAGCTCTCCAGTGTTAGCATCAAGACAATACATCCGATTCCCCATGTTAAGAGGATTAGTAGGCGTATGCTCGCTTGTGCATACATAGATCTTTCCATCAGCAACTGCCGGAGGATACCAAAACGCCCACGTTCCATAAGGAGTAGCCATGCCTGCATCCCCACTATAGAACTTCCACTCCACATCTCCAGTATCAGCATTATAGGCATATATGTGCCCATCATAGCTTAACTGATAATATTTACCATAAGCCACAGCCGAATGATAAGCTACGAATTGACCATATGGGTATTCTTTTGGCTCGCTGATCCATGCTTGATCTCCACTATAGAGGTCATATGCAATTACGCTGCCGTTCTCAACATGAGAAACAAAGTATTTCCCATAACCAACACCAACACCGCTTCTAAAGTAATCTGCATATTCTTCACGCTCTGGCTTGTGCCACATAAGTTGTCCAGTCGTCAGGTTGTAAGCCGCATCACAGTCACTGGTGACTCCTATATCTTCCCAGAAGAGAGATGGTCCACTAACACCTGTAGGTAAGGCAACCCTATATTCTAATTTTTTAACCTCATATGTATATAGCGTATTATCTGTTAAGTTCAAATTACTATTACCTGGTCTTGGAGGTATGTTTGGGTTCCACTTAGTTAGGTAACCGTCAGCAACGTAGTAGCAGTAATCTTTATGGATAGCAGTTATTCCAACGCGGGGATCAGTTGTTGCTCCAAGCAATTCTCCTGTAAGCGCATCATATTCGTTAACTTTTCCACTTGTTGACTCATATATTAGGCTATAGATTCCTCTGTAAGATGCAAAGTTAGGAGAAGTAGGTCTCATTGAATAAAATAGTGTTCCTGAAAAATTCTTTCTCCATAATATTTCTCCGGTGACTAAGTCAACGCAATAAGTAGTTGGCTGGTAGTTGGTTTTCCAGTATAGTTTGCCTGACAAAGATATTAGGAACTGCAGCTCATGGGCTCCTGTTTGGGTGCTCATAGCTCCATATCTTCCCCCAATTATGCCTCCGTCTCGGTATGGAAGAGTCCAAAGTATATGGGCTGTGTTTGGTGCCTTGCCATATGGATTGAAATTTGAGCGGGCAGCATCATATTGCTCTGAAGGCCAGTCGCTTAACAGCTGAGCCCATTCCCTATTCTCCCCATATACCGGCCGACTCCAATACTCTGTTGGAAGCTCACAAGTTGGCAATGCAGGGGTTTGCGCGTCCTGCGACACAATAAAATCAAAAGGTGGACTTTCACAGCCTTGGTATAATTCATCTCCAGCATAAGTAAGCTTTATGCTCCATTTTCCAAGCTGATCTGGCATGTAAGTGAAAAAGCATGTTGCATCCTCAAAGGAGCTTTTTGGCCCAACAGTAATTGTCTTTCCATCAGGAGCAGTCAAGTAGAACATATAATTATCACGAATACCTCCGCGACGTCCACCCTCAGCAGGAGGCTGAGGAGAAGTCCATCCAGTGACCAAAACAGCATCGCCAAACTTTACCTCATCAGGTGACACAGCAACAAACGCAAACAACGGTCTTTTATCCTGAGCAAAAACTGCAGGAAAACAAGCTGTAAGCATAGATGCAACAGTCAGCAGCAGAATCAAGCCAGCTGTAAGTAAAGCTTTACTTCTTTTAGGTCTATATAGAGTTATAAAATCAAACCTTGGCAACTATTTTTTCTCCTTTAAATTTTTAAATTCTGCAAAATTCTTTTTATATCTAAAAATATTTAAGACATGGCGGGTGGGAACCCCACCCACATGCTAATATTTTATAATAGAGGATCAAGGTTAGTTAAATTGAATTTAATTCTTAGCGCAGCCTTATTGCGTTCTCAATAATAGCTAAAATCACAAGAATCTTGATTTTATTATTTAAATAAATTAATATTATCAATAAGCCCAGCTTAAATAAAGGGGGTACGGGAGACATCTCCAGCTAACGTAATGTTCCTCTGAACTGCAGATATTTATGCCAGATGCTTATTCTTAAAAAAGAGATTTTTGCGTGAGATGTGTCCTTTAGCTCCTTGTTAAGTGTCTATACTAGGATTTTCCAAACCAACAACATTGCTAGTTTAGCATTGAAATTAAATTAATTAAACTCTATATCCATAAAAAGGGAGTTTGCGGGAGAAATCTCCAAGAGGCGCTAATATAGTCTTTTTGTGGAAACGCTTTTTTTATCTGATTTCTAAGGCTAATTCGATTGCCCTTTGCATCTTTTCCAGTGGCACCTTTTTCTAAACTAACCTTTTGAAGTGCCCTTCGGTACATGACGATTGACGCTTTGTATGCAATGGCATTAAAACACTTTCCTCTGCATAGTCAGTCCATATGTTATCGGAGTGCATTCATGTTTTTGGGCAACAAATTTTGGGTAAGTTTCAATTATATCAAAATTAAGAAAATTTTTCCATTAGGATGTGACGATGAATTGTTATTCTTGACATCTGCGAAAAATGTCTTTCCATAATCTTTGGTGACATTTACAAATCCATTTATCCATAGTCCACCTTAGCCGTTACAGTTGTATTTATTGCACAGTATAGGCATTAACAAGATGCTTTTTCAGGAATGCTGTTTTCAGGAATTATGAGACTATAGCGTGCTTTTGACGAGTTTATTGATACCCTTCTTCCACATCTTATAAGCTATTCATAATATACATCAATAGCTAATTTTGCTTTAAATGATTTGTGTGTACAAGCATAACAGAAGAGCTTGGAATCAAAAACCAGCCTACAACATACCGGGCAGGTTTTAGTTATAGAAATCAGGGTCAATTATTTCTACACAAAAAGAAAAGGTCGCCAATATGTTGGCTTTGGACGAAATCTTAAACAGGGTCCTTTTGCAGTTCTAAGGCTATACGTTAACGTGTGTGAGGCGTCTTTAAGTGCGGATGATAACATGGCAAAATGGAACCGTATTTACTCCTGACCAAACCAAGCTTCCCCTTCAG
>CAYSWL010000195.1:0-3837 GCA_964434745.1 uncultured Candidatus Bathyarchaeia archaeon
TTTTAATTGAAAATTTTGTAGTGAAACTGTTTTATAGAGGATTTTGATGAGTAGCTGATGGGTTTAGGTTTGGATAACAAAGGAAAATTCGAGTTTCTAGAACATACTGCAGATACATACATAGCAGCACATGGAACAACAATAGAAGAGGCCTTTGGAAATGCAGCATTGGCCATGTTTGAAACCATGACAGATACAGATAAGGTAAAACCGATTATAAAAGAAACATTTGAGGTTGAAGCTGAAGATGAATATGCATTACTTTATAGTTGGCTAGAGGCTTTACTGGTCAAGTTTGAGACAGAAAATATGCTATTCTCAAAATTTGAAGTTACTTGTATAAAAGATAATAAAGAC
This sequence comes from uncultured Candidatus Bathyarchaeia archaeon, assembly GCA_964434745.1. Classification (GTDB taxonomy): domain Archaea; phylum Thermoproteota; class Bathyarchaeia; order Bathyarchaeales; family Bathycorpusculaceae; genus JADGNF01. The sequence goes on from CAYSWL010000195.1 coordinate 358, forward strand.
AGCTTCAAACTCACTGCAATAGCGTGGGGAGAAAAATTTGATCCGGATAAACATCCTCAAAAAGTAGGGGTAAAAGCAATTACATATCATCAGATGGAAATAATAAAAGAACTGGAAAAAGTGACTTTGATGTTTCTTTTAGACATCTAGTCACTTATTTTGTCATTAAGATATATTTAGTTTCTTAAGTTCGGATAACATGTATTCTACTGCAACTTCAGGTGGCGCATTTACATTATCAACTTTATGCACAATAAAAGGCAAATTCTTTGACTCATAATACTTTATTAGAGGACTTGTTTGTTTTTCATATACTTCAAGACGATTCTTTATTACTTCAGGATTGTCATCTGCACGTTGAATTAAAGGCCCGCCACATTTGTCACATATGTTTTCTACTTTAGGTTTAAGGAATTTTGTGTTGTACACTTCACCGCAGTTCTTGCAGGTTCTTCTTGCAGACAGCCGCTCAACAATAATTGAAGCTGGAACATCAAGCATCATAATAACATCGATTTTTACTACCTTCTCCAATGCTTCAGCCTGTGCTACGGTTCTCGGAAAACCATCTAAAATAAATCCGCGACCTGCAGGTAGTTTACTTAGATTTTCTTGCAATACTTCGATAACAATTTCGTCAGGAGCAAGCATGCCTTTCTCTACGTAACTTTTAACTTTGATACCTAACGGGGAGTTTTCTTTAATAATAGCTCGAAGAATATCACCCATACAGATAACTTCTACACCGAGCTTAGACTGAAGGCGCGAGGCTGCTGTGCCTTTCCCAGAGCCGGGCGCACCAAAGATTAACGCATTCATGGTAGCTTCGCCTTTAATTGGCATCTGCTATGAGAGCTATATATAATTAAGTTTTGCCCACTGGACTAAGGATTGTGAAAGGAAATGTTTATGGCAATTAAGAGAAACTTAAGTTCTAAACCACCAATAAGGATACACTTATGCACGCACATCAAGTCAGCGAAGATATTTTTTTAATCGATGTCAAAACAGCGGGATTAGATAAGCTTATAGCAAGCTATGTTCTTAGGGCAGAAAAAACCATCATAATTGACTGCGGCCCACCTTCATCTATACCAAACCTTCTCGCTGGATTAAAAGAACTATGTATAAGACCAGAAGAAGTCAACTATATTGCCTTAACACATGTTCATGTAGATCACAGTGGCGGAGCAGGATTATTACTGCAAAATCTGCCAAACGCCAAAGTAATTGTACACCCTAAAGGAGCTCCGCATCTTATAGATCCAACTAAACTTTGGGAAGCATCTAAAAACACACTTGAAGAAGTAGCCGAAATCTTTGGTCAGCCAAAAATGGTCCAGAAAGACAGGATAAGCGTAGGCTTTGAAGGCATGACTTTAGATGTGGGGAAGAATAGAAAAATCAAAATTATAGAAACGCCTGGACATGCATCACATAATTTAAGTTACTATGATCAAGATAACGGAGATTTATTTCCTGGTGAAGCTGCAGGTGCATACTTTCCTAGTTTTGACATAGTCTTGCCTGCTACGCCACCACCCTTTCGGCCAGACATTGCACTTAGCACAATTGATAAACTCATCAAGCTAAATCCAAACTCTATATACTATCCACATTTCGGTAAATCACCAGAAGCGGTTAAAAGATTAAATACATATGCAATACAGATTAAAAACTGGCTCGAAATAGCTAAAGACAGCATCCAAAAGGGCGAAAATCTACATACCGTACAAGAACGTATGTTCAAAGAAGATAACACAATCCCAAAAGAACTACGAGAAGCAGTTATGATAGCCATTAACTCTAACCCTATCCATAAAAGAACGCTATTTCACAATAGCATTGAAGGATTCCTTAATTTTGCTAGGAAAAGTAATCTACAATAGACAAAAGTTTAGTCAAAACTGTTTTATACGCAGCGTTCACCTTTTTATGTGGTGTTAAAGAATGGGCGAAGACGAAGGACGAACTCCAACTGAAAATGTTCCTCTTGAGAAAGTTACTGATTATTCTTGGCGCATTCCTCAGTATAAGCAGGAGATGCGAGTTCCAGGCATGGTTTTCGCCAACGCGGAACTTTTAGAAAAGATGAAAACAGATCGCACCTTACAACAGTGCGCTAATGTTTCACAGTTACCAGGCATCTACAAGCATGCTATTACCTTACCAGACGGGCATGAAGGTTATGGATTCCCTATAGGAGGCGTAGCAGCAACAGATTATGATGAAGGCGTAATTAGCCCAGGCGGAGTAGGTTACGACATCAACTGTGGTGTCAGACTGCTATCTACTAATCTTTTAGAAAAAGATATACGGCCAAAACTTGCTCAACTTGCTGAGACTATCTTTAGAAATGTACCTTCAGGGCTAGGTAGCCGTAGAAAAGACTTTAGTATAAGCGCCAGCGATCAAGACCGACTAGTCACAGAAGGGGTAAATTGGCTTATCGAGAAAGGATTAGGCTGGTCAGAAGATGCAGAACACTGTGAAGAGCATGGACAAATGCAAAATGCAAATCCTGATAAAGTTTCCCAGACCGCTAAAAAAAGAGGCTTAAGTCAAATCGGCACTTTAGGTTCAGGAAACCATTTTCTAGAAATCCAGAAAGTAGATAAAATCTACAATCAGGAAACCGCCAAAACATTTGGTATTAACGAACCTGGACAAGTCACGGTAACCATCCATTGTGGTTCACGAGGCTACGGTCATCAAGTCTGCTCAGATTATTTACGAGTTATGGAACATGCAGTTCAAAAATACAAAATATCTCTACCAGATAGAGAACTAGCCTGCGCGCCAGGAAACAGCAACGAAGCAAGAGACTACATACAAGCCATGGCATGTGCAGTAAACTATGCTTTTTGCAACAGACAAGCGATAATGCACTGGGTACGCCAAAGCTTCCAGCAAGTGTATAATCAAGATTCGGAAAAATTCGGCCTAAAACTAGTATATGATGTTGCTCACAACATCGCTAAAGTTGAAAATCACAAGGTCAATGGGACTAACAAAAAAGTGTGGGTGCATCGAAAAGGCGCCACCAGAGCGTTCCCACCCAATCATCCTGATGTACCATTAGATTACCGCAATAAAGGCCAACCAGTACTCATTCCCGGAAGCATGGGAACTAGTTCATGGGTTCTAGTAGGCTCAGAAAAAGCTATGGAGCAAACCTTTGGATCCACTGCTCACGGTGCAGGACGCATGATGAGTCGAGCTGCTGCTAAACGTCAATTCTGGGGAGGCAATATTAAAACCGCCCTTGAGAAACGTGGAATTGTAGTACGCGCTGCAAGCGCTATGGTACTAGCAGAAGAGGCGGACCCAGCATACAAAAACGTTGATGTCGTAGCGGAAGTAAGCGACCAAGTAGGCATAGCCACTAAAGTAGCAAGACTAGTGCCAATTGCAGTAGTTAAAGGATAAAAACAGCCTTGTAAGAGTAATACGCATGAACTCTTCAGAAGATGCAGAAAT
>CAYSWL010000196.1:0-3799 GCA_964434745.1 uncultured Candidatus Bathyarchaeia archaeon
CTTGAATCGGCTACAGAACTTTACAACGATCTGGTTAAAGCATATAATGCAGGCGCCAAATACATAGCCATTTACAATGAACCTCGTCTTGAAGAGCACGGGCTATTGACTGCCGAACATCTGCAGGCTATAAGAGACTTTAGAGGTTATGCCTCCGAGAATGTGCAAAATATTACATCAAATTCACAGAAGATAGCATATGTAATGCCTGAAAACTATGGATGGGGCATGCGCAGCGTTGACGATAGAATCTGGGGTGTCTGGCCTGCTGATGACCATTCAGTAATTATTTGGAATGATTTGCAAAAACTCATTTCTAAATATGATGATAGTTTTGATATTATATATGATTCCCCTTGGACTCGCCTATTCGCAAACACCCACTACGATACTCTGATATGGTGGAATGGAACAAAAACTGCACTAGATTCTTATCTGCAACCTTAACCTATAACCATATCATACATTTGCCTTGTTTTTCCAAGAAGGCAATATTTTTATAGCCTACTCTCCCGACACGGATATTAATTTTTTCCATGTCGTTCACTGGAACAATTAAAGCTGAAACTGCTATAAAATACGCGATGCCTTGTCCTGAAATTAGCTGTTAAAGCAGGTTGACAATTTTACATTATCTAATCCAAGTCTTATAATACTTAAAAAACAAGATTCCACTTGAAAAATAAAGATTAACTGAATTCAGGTACAAACCACCGCGCGCTTAATCAAAGTTCATTAGCGTATGCTTAATACGCTACCTTAGCGATAGGCGAAAAATGCTAACAATTCTTTTTATGTGAACTCACCTGGCAAAATGTTATATACTTAGTGATTAGAAGTTTCTAATTAGTAAACAGGTAAGGAGAATTTTGATGAAACATTTTAAAAACCAAATAATGGTCTTAATTTTGCTTATGCTAATGCTGGCTGCAACTGCCGCGGTCTTTCCTAGCGTTAATGCTAGTAATCCTCCAATAGAGATTCCAACATATGCATATGTGTCTATTATACCTAACCCTGTAGGTGTTAACCAACAAGCATTTATTGTAATGTGGCTCCATGGCGCTCCGCCAACAGCGGCCGGAATTGCTGGTGATCGATGGCGCGATTTCACACTTGAAATCACAAAGCCCGACGGGACTAAAGAGACTAAAGGTCCATTCATATCAGACCCAACAGGGTCAACATACACTACATACACGCCAACTCAAACTGGTACATACAATTTTGTGTTCAAATACTCCGGGCAAGTACTCTCACGCAATCATCCTGAAAGTGGTCTTCCAGGCTCCAATAGTGTTTACATCAACGATACTTTTCTACCCAGTACTGCAACAGCAACTATTACTGTACAGCAAGAACCAATAACCACAATTCCTGATTATCCTCTTCCAACCAGTTACTGGACACGACCAATAGAAGGACAAAACACTGGGTGGGCTAGCTTAGCTTCGCATTGGTTGCGTGGTGCTCAAATTGGGGAGCGAACCAATCTTTTCCAAAAGGACGGCATTGGACCTAATAGTCCTCACATTATGTGGACAATGCCTATTGAGCTCGGAGGCGTAGTTGGAGGAACTACCCCTGTTCCTAGCATAGGCTTCTATTCTGGCGGTGCATATGAAGGTAGATTCGCTAACGCAATTGTCATTGCTGGACGGCTCTACTTCCAGATGCCTCAAAATCATGCTGGTGGCTCACGATCTAGCGGTGCGGGATACATTAGTGTAGATTTACGTACCGGTGAAAAGTTTTGGCTTTCAGAATAAATCGGCGTTCCGTATACAGGCGTATTTTCAGGATCAGATAGACCAACGATGAAGGGGCAACTCTTTGATTATGAATCTATGAATCAGCACGGTGTTGTCGGCGGTAACATTTGGCAGATAGCTGGTACTACTTGGATTGCGTATGACGCATTTACTGGAAATTGGATATACAACTTAACTAATGTTCCTTCAGGCTTTGAAGTATACACCGATAAAGGCGAAATAGTGCGATACATGCTTAACTACAACGAAACCACAACATCTGGTTGGCTAGCTTTATGGAACAACACCCAAGACAACGTGGGACTACATGGCGGAATTGGTACTGGAAGCGATGCGTATCAGTGGAGACCGATGGGTAAAACTGTTGACATGAGTGAAGCTATCTCTTGGAACGTGACAACACCTAATCTATCAGGGTCTTCATCACCTGAAATAGTTGCAGTTATACCTGGTGATGTGATACTTGGCAGAAGTAGTAGTTTTGGTCGATTAGGTACTGCTGATCCATACACGCTTTGGGCAATAAGTGACAAACCTGAAAATAGAGGACAACTATTGTGGAAAAAAGACTACTCCGCACCAGATGGTAACCTTAGCAGAAATTTCCTCCTAGGCAACCCGGTGGATGCAGAGAATCGTGTGTTTATAATGAACGACTTAGAAACTATGGAACTAATAGGTTACAGTCTTGATACTGGAAACCTGATTTGGGGTCCAATAACTGGTGTAGAAAACGACTTTAACTATTACGGCGGCGGATACGGTGCAGGTCAACTTGGTTATGTTGCTTATGACAATGTCTACGTTCAAGGCTACGGTGGCGAACTTATCTGTTATTCTTCGATTGATGGAAATGTTCAATGGAAATATAGTCGAAATGCTGGTCTTGAAGCGCCTTGGGGCAATTATCCAATAATGATTGCTGCCATAGCAGATGGAAAAGTCTACGCCTTTAACAATGAGCATTCGCCTAATCAACCCCTATACAAAGATTACCGGCTACACTGCATTGACGCTTTCACTGGAGAGGAACTGTGGACTATGATGAGTTGGGTTGGTCAAATCGGCGGTCCAGGTGATTCAACATCAGTTCTTGCAGAAGGTTTCTTAGCATACTACAACTACTACGACGGTCAAGTATATGTAATAGGTAAAGGACCAAGTGCTACTACAGCAACGGTTTCACCGAAAGTCGCCTCAGTGGGTTCAGCTGTACTTATCGAAGGCACTATTACTGACATTTGTGCAGGTGCTGAAAAGCTAGTAGAAGATGGCAAGTTTAATGTTGTTCCTGTTATGTCTGATGAAAGCATGGGTCCATGGATGGAACATCTCTATATGCAAAAGCCAAAGCCAACTAATGCTACCGGTGTAGTAGTTAAACTAACTGTCTATGATCCTAATGGAGATCCACATGATGTAGGCACGACCACTACTGACACGACTGGAAAATTTGCTCTCGCATGGACTCCCTCTATTGAAGGACTTCATTACTTGGAGGCAACATTTGGAGGCACTAACTCGTATTGGGGCTCTCAAGAGTCCGCATACTTTACAGTAGGCGCTGCAAAATCAGCACAACCCACTAGTACCCCAACCCAAACACCAAGTTCTTCAACTACACCAACACCATCAACACCAACAGCAACACCGACCATTTCACCAACTGTAGCACCTCTACCAAGTGAAGGTTTCCCAACAGAAGCATTACTTATCATCGGCGTAGCAGTCATCATCATTGCAGTCGTCGCAGCCGCAGCACTACTGCTAAGAAGACGAGCATAAACCCAAAACTAACAAAACAAGCAAACAATTCCCCCTTTCATTTTTTATTGGAAAATAATGCAGAGATAAATTAGAGAAAATCAGTGAGCTAAGTGGGCTTTGGCAGTTTCAAACTCCTAAAATGGTAGCCGCTAAGGGGTTTTATTTGTTCTCTCCCAAGTTCGTCTGGTCAAAACCCAAGCAAACTATACTTTAAAAGTGCTGTTTAAACATGTACATTTTTATACGCTACATGACGTATT
>CAYSWL010000197.1:0-3712 GCA_964434745.1 uncultured Candidatus Bathyarchaeia archaeon
GCGCGACACCCCCCCATGGACATCCTATGACAACGCTGTGGACTCTTCTACCACTATTAACGGAAAGCCCATATATTATTGGGTAAACAGATTAGGTGAGACGGTGCCTTCAGATGCTGGTGCTGTAATCTTGGTGAACAGCACAAATATGGTAGTAAAGAACCTAGTGCTTCCCCAGAATACCTATAGCATAATTTTAGTCAATACAAACAAGTCTACAATCGAAAACAATACGCTTGCACCCCAGAGCAAAGAGCTACTTGATTATTATCATACTCCAGAAGTTCCTCTGTATGTGTTATTACTTAACAGTTCAAATAATCAACTCAAAGAAAATATAGCCACACTTTGGCTCAACTCCTCCTCTACTAATACTCTAACAGGAAACACAGGCGTTATTCGACTTAACGGCTCTGATAATAACTTGATTGCAAACAATACAATAACTAAAACTGGATTTATGGCCATTGATTGGTCAGGCATAATTCTAACTCACTCAGCCAACAACACCATCATAGACAATAATATCAGTGGCAATAGCGCTGGAATTGGCGTAGACGAAAACGCAACATTCAACAGAATAATTAACAACCATATATACGACAACGCCCAAGGAGGAATTGTACTTGGCACCATGGGACCAAATACAAAAAATAACCTTATCTACGGTAACAACATAACCAACAACGGAAATCAAGGCATACTCGATTCAGCATATGGAACGCAAATAATCGGCAACAGCATAGCAAAGAACCGCGGCAACGGGTTGGAATTAAGCAACAGCATAAATTGCACTATAACTGGAAATATTATCGAGGGTTTCTTCTTTGGAGTATATCGCAACAGTGCTGTAAACTGCATCATGGTAGCCAACAACGTGAGTCTAAACACTGCATACGGACAATACGGCATCTGGTTCCAGTCTGAAATGCCAGGAACTTTCTACAACAATAACTTTATCTCACCCATAAGCTTTGACCACTCCAACTATACCGCAAACGTTTGGGACAATGGTAGTGAAGGCAACTGGTGGTACTTCTACACAGGAACAGACAACAATAATGACGACATAGGCGACACACCATACGAAATTGGACCCAACAACATCGACCAATACCCACTAATCAACCCGTTCGACATCACTACAGCAATCCCCCCAAACACACCATAAGCAAACCAATACAAAACTAAACTGCAACAAAATAAGACACCAAACACACCTCAACAATAAAGTCCACCATATTTATATCGGCAAATTACTGTTTTACGGTTGAAACAGAATATCGAAAGTATTTTCTCAGACACCAAAATTTTATGATTACCAACAATGAAATCAGATAACGTGTTAATTATTCTTCTAATTTAGAAATTTCAAATCCTTGTTGACTAATAGTGCAGGCAAGATTGCACGACTATAATAGAATAGTAAAAAGAGGTGGGGTTTTGATGGTTATAGCGGATTTGGGGAATTGATGGTTGTAGCATCAGGGGTGGAGTCTTGCGGGTTTTGCTTGCGAGTGATTGTTATCCCCGAAGTAGTTTTTACTATTTGTGGTACACCTATAAGGTCTTGGATTATCAGTATTCCGCGAGCTAGCACTGCAAAAGCGCCTATGGCACCAATTATTTCAGGAGTTGGGCTTATGAAGAGTAATGTGAAGATGCCAACAATACCGAATTCTTGTACACCTGCACCTGCTGGCGTAATAGGTACAAATCCTAAAGCAGTTACCAACGGATGAATAAGGAAGTACCCTATGAAAGGTATCCCAGTTATATTGAGTGCTAAACCTAAAAAGTACCATTCAAGACCTTTAAGGACCCAACATACCAGTGTTAGAACGATTATTTCAGGAATTGCTTTGCGATTTTTCTGCGAACTCTCCCTAAATTCTTCAAGTTTTCCAATTAGCCCGCCAGTGAATCTTTTAAGAAATCGCCAATTTGCTATACGATTGAAAAGAGACAATGCTCTTTCTGACCAAGTGATTGCTGCTAGAACAATTGCACCTATAAGCATTAATGAGATACCTATTGCTGCCACAAGTAAGCCATCAATTCCTGTAGTCTGCTGAAACGCTACCCAATTACTTGGAGGTACCACTTGGGTTAGAAATATTACTGCACCAATGCCACCTACCACTTTGATTAGAAATTCTATTGTTTGTATGCTAAGTATCCCACATAGGCTTTTTGAGGTTGGTATACCTTGATCTCTAAGATATAGTGGAGTAAGGATATATCCGGATCGTCCGGGTGTAATATCGCTAGTTAACATGCCTGCATAGTGGGCAAATAGTGTCTTGACGAATGATGCTTTAATTCCTTCTTTTGCCAATACACGCTTAAGTCGTACAGCAAAAAGCAAATTAATTCCAAAATATGACACAAACGCAAGAGCCAAATATTCTACTCTAATGTTGACAAGAGCCTCAATTAATTGATCAATACCTATGTACCAGAATAATGCTGCAAATATGGCGATCATGACAATTACTTGTAAGACGTTTTTGGCAATTTTTCGTTGACTTGAGTTCAATACATTCAGCTCGTAAGTTTGAGTTGTTAGCTAAATTTACTTTTTGGAGAGTTAAATCTATTGTGGAACACGAAGTTTTTACATATGTTATATGTCCAATAGATACTTAACCTGCAGATTGCTTTACCAGTACAAATACATACATCAGGCCACTACTAAGTAAATTAAATAAAAAAGAAAGTGTCAGCAATTCTTCTTTAGCTAAAAAACATTCACATTTGAGGGTTTTGCCATGCAAAGTCCTAAAAGCGAGAGCAACAAAGCTTAGATTATGCAAAAGAGACAAGTAGCACTAGTAGCAGTTATCGGTGGCATTTCGATCTTTCTAATTAAACTGCTAGCATACTTTGTATCTAACTCAGTAGCTTTGCTCTCTGATGCACTTGAATCTATAGTAAACATCTTAGCATCAGTACTCATGCTATTTTCTGTTTGGATTTCAGCAAAACCCGCAGACGATAGCCATAACTATGGGCATCAAAAAATTGAAGATATCTCAAGCATGCTTGAAGGCGTCTTCATCATCGTCGCTGCCCTATTCATCATTAACGCTGCATTTGGCAGGTTATTTTCCTCTATCATACCAATACAAATAGATTTAGCCATAGGTATCTCCATGGCTGCAACTGCATTAAACGGTGGTTTATCCTATTTTCTTATTCGCCAAGCAAAGAAAAGCGGTTCAGCTGCAATTGAAGGCGATGCAAAACATTTACTATCAGATGTTATCTCAACTGTTGGCGTCTGGATAGGCCTATTCATAGTTAGTCTAACAGGCTGGAGCATAGTAGACCCTGTAATGGCATTCATAGTTGCTGCACTCATCATTCGAATGGGGTTAGGTTTAGTCTTAAAATCTTGTTCACAACTAATGGATAATTCATGTAAAGAAGAAGAAGCAAAAATCCGTGAAGTACTATTGCGGCACAAATTCCACTTCATTGACTTCCACGACATGAAAACTAGACGCAACGGTAATTTGGTCTTTTGCGAACTTCACCTTTCTGTCGATGGCAAATTAAGTGTAGCAGAAGCCCACGAATTAACTGACCACTTAGAAAATGAGCTAAAACAAGAACTACCTACAGCTAACTTAACAATTCATATCGAACCTAAAAAACCGGCCACACCAAAAAAAGATAATAACTAAAAACAAAAAGAAGAGACGAGAAG
>CAYSWL010000198.1:0-3694 GCA_964434745.1 uncultured Candidatus Bathyarchaeia archaeon
ATGATTTTAGCTTACAATAATCATGCAAAATATATTGTAATTTTTAATGGATTTGAAAACTTGACAGCGCCTACACCGCTTGGAACCTTAACTGAAGAGCATATAGAAGTAATGCAACAATTCTTAAATTACGCAGAAAATAATCCACGAAGTGAAGTCTACCCTGCGCATACTGCTTTTGTTTTGCCTAGCGACTACGGCTATGGCTTTCGTGGACCAAGTGACAGAATTTGGGGACACTGGGAATCAGATGACCTATCACCACAAATATGGAACGACACAAACGAACTAATATCTGCTTATGGCACAAACTTGGATATTGTCTACGAAACGTGCATCGGTAATCACCCGGTTACGTTACCGTATAATAGACAAATTTTCTGGAACGGCACAGTCATCGACAAATAATCAACAGTAAAAATTAAGTGAATTTTTTGATAACTGTGTCTGCGAATGTACGTAGCCCAGTTGTATCAGGCAATCCACTAAAATATAGCATGAAGTGAGTTGCACCTAAATCTATGTAAGGCTGTAATGTTTCAACGCACTTTTCAGGAGTGCCCGCTAAGCAAACTTTCTCAAAGTCATCTATACTAATATTTTCAGGCTTAACACGTTGAATTTCCTCAGCAACTTTAATCTCATCTAACGCTATTGTTATTTGCCCCGCAGGCCAACAAGTCTTCTCTATAGAGCGAATATCACGACCTATTTCTTTACAATACGATTCTAAAACTGTTAATTTATGTTCATACATCTCTAAAGAAGTCAAATATCCAAAATCACAACGATCAGCATGTTGAGCAGTTACTCTTAAGGTACATTCTTCTCCAGCCCCACCAATAGTAATCGGCGGACGTGGCTGCTGGATAGGTTTAGGCTCACACAATGCATTAACCACTTCATAGTGTTTACCAACATAATCTGTTTTCTCTTCAGACCAGAGGCTTTTGATGATTTCTACAGCTTCCTTTAACTTTTCAGTCCGAACATTCATATCCGGAAATGGAAAACCATAAGCGAAATGTTCCTCAACTTGTATCCCAGAACCTATACCAAATTCAAGGCGACCTTCAGAAATTACATCAGTAGTGGCAGCCATCTTTGCCAGCAATGCTGGATTTCGAAAACCATTAGAAGTCACCATAGTACCTAACCTTATACGACTAGTAATAGACGCAAGCGCAGCAAGCGTAGTCCAACATTCAAGAATTGGAGTTCGACCAAACATTAAATGGTCATCAAGCCAAACTGAATGGTAACCTAATTGTTCACACTCCAAAACAACATCTTTTACTTTTTTAAATAACGGTGTTACTTGAGAGATTTCTTTACTTTGAAATGCATAAAAGGGAAGAAAAACACAAAAATTGACTTTACTCAATATTATAGTACCTCCAACTAAAGAACCAAAATAGTCATAATACCATAAAGAGCATTCTAGCTTTTATATAAAACGCACATAACTCTTACTACAACAAAAATTTAAACAAAATAATTAATTTCTACACTGCAAGGGAAGGGTTATTGTAATTGTAGTACCTTTAAATAAAACACTATGCGCTATAACCTGACCACCATGGGCCTCGATTATACGTTTACAAATTGATAACCCAAAACCCATCCCTTTAGCTTTAGTTGTAAACAATGGCGTCCATAACTTTTCCAAAGTCTCCTGTGACATACCTTGACCAGTATCGTTAAATTTTATTACTAAATTTCCGTTAACCTCTTTACTGCTCACAGTTAAAACCCCGCCAGTAGGCATTGCATCAAAAGCATTTTTAACAACATTTACAAACACACGACCCATTTTCACTATATCAACATTAATTTTAGGACTGTTCATAGTCAGGTCTTTAATTTCAATCCCAGATGGAACATCTAAAATTACAAAGACATTAGATAATAAAAACTTAGGCGAGACAGGCTCCAAATCAAGTTTAAGGTCTCTTGAATAATCCAATAAGTCACTTACAATTTTATTTGAATATTCAATACTATGTTCAATTACATCTAACATCTCTACACCCGTATTATCTAATTTATCAGAATAATTTAGTTTCAAATAATAAATTGCACCAACTATACTGGTCATAGGATTTCTTAAATCATGACCAATCATTCCCGATAGCTCGCCAATGGAAGCAAACCTTTCAGCTTTAATTAGTTTTTCTTCCATTTGCTTACGGTGAGTAATATCATGAATAATACAAGTAATACCCACATCTTGACCAGTTACATCTTTAATTACTGACCCAGAAAAGGCAACAAATTTCTTATCACCTAATTTTGTTCTAAAAACAGTCTCAGTATTTTTAAGGGTACTTTTTTCTAATAATTCAGCAAAAGTCTCTTGCCCACTATTAGTATCAGCAAAAAGGTCAGGTACTGACTTTTGAAACAATTCATGTTCACAATAACCAAGAAAATCAACCATGCAACGATTAACAGTAACTATTTTTCCTTTCATATCTGCTATAATCAGCGAATCAGGCATAGTAGATATAATATTTTCAGCAGCCACAGCTGAGTTCAAGGAAAATAATTTGAATTTCCAAACAGCATACCCTATAAAACCAGCAAGTACACCAGAAGCAATTGTAGTTAAACCGGGAATTTTCACACCTATAAGTGGAAAAAGCGAATTTGTGATAATAGAAATTATTACAAGAAAACCTAAACCTAACGTTACATATTTTACATGCTGCTTTTGTATACCTTCAGAAACCCGAAAATAATATGCCACACATAAGATAAGTGCCAATAATGCAAAGACAGCAGACCAAACTCCATATGCTCTACCAATCCAAGAATTTAAAGGAAAACTAATTGCATACCCCCAGTATTCTTTTATAGGTACATCTGAAACCCAATTTGTAGCTAAATCAATTATCGAGAAACCTAATGCTGGCAAATATAAGACTATATATGTACTTTTCTTTTTAAGTAAACTATTTTGACTAAAAACTAGAACAAAATGTAATAACAGTGAAACGAAAAAAGGCCATAAGAAGAGCATTTTACTCCAAAAATAAGCATCGTTAATATTGCTAGCTTGCCTTAACATAAATTCTCCAAAAGCCCAATATGAATTCAACACCAAAACAAGCATAAAAAGTCTATTAAGCAAAGCTTTCCGATCTAAAAAATAGATACTCAAACCAACAATCAAACATAGAACGCTAGCACATAAAGAAAGCCAAGCAAAAAAACTCAATAAATACGCCTACCGTTATGCTTCGTACACTCAACTTCAAATGTTAACATAGAGATAAGCAATATTTTCCTCATCGCCACAACAGGCTAACAAGCTAAAAATTTTAAATATAAACTTTTTGAACACACAATTAACAATAGTATATAATCCAAAAGTTAACTAATAATAAAAATTACACAAAATAATTATAAAAACTAAAGTTATTAAAATTAGAAAATTTTGTCACAGTAATCCATGCATAGGCCAATTTTGAACGAAACTTTTTCGCAAGTTCAATCGAATATCGCTCAGACACCACTAGAGGGCCCGACATCTCAGGCGGTTGGAAACTGCAGGCTGAGCTAGTCGCCCGAAGGCTTCTAGCGTACACCCCAGTCCCATCAAACTCATCTTTTATGAGAGCCTTTGTCTCGTAAACGAGAATGGCTGCCTCTTTTCGGGAGAGGCTTCGAGCTTAGATGCTTTCAGCTCTTA
>CAYSWL010000199.1:0-3613 GCA_964434745.1 uncultured Candidatus Bathyarchaeia archaeon
TACTTTAGTTAAGGGTCTTTTCATTTTTTGGAGGCTAATTATGTGTTAGCTAAAGATATTATGATTAAAGATATTCTTACAGTAAATAAGGACATTAGTGTTAAACAGTGTATTGATATATTTTTTAAAATGCACATAGGTTCAGTGGTTGTAACAGATGAAAATAAAAAAGTGGTTGGTATTTTTACAGACCGTGATGTAAATAGAGTAATATCTCAAGGCTTTTCGTTAGATACGCCACTTGACGATGTTATGACAACAAATGTTGTTACAGTAAAATCGGATTGTACTTTTGGCGAAGTTAAAGAACTAATGCGTCTTTATAGAATACGTCATATTCCAGTTGTTGATTCAACAGGAAAACTTGAAGGTTTGATCTCGCTTAGGCATATAATTGATGAATTTTTTGAAATAATTCCGCGTACACGCACACAATAATAAAACTGTGAAGGTGACATATTATTGAAACGTTTTGAGGGTAATCCTATTCTCGAGCCGATAGGCGAACATAATTGGGAATCTCGGCTAGTTTTTAACGCTGCAGCTATACTGTTAAACAAGCAGGTTCACCTTCTCTATCGTGCCATGGGGAATGATCGAATTTCACGTATCGGTTATGCCATTTCTTCAGATGGATATAACATTGATGAGCGTTTACCTAACCCAATTATAGTTCCAGCAAGTGAGGCAGAGAAAGAAGGTTGTGAAGATCCCCGAATTACCCTACTGGATGATAAATTGCATCTAGTGTACACTGCTTTCGGTCAACATGAGCGTGAAAAAGTATTTCAAATTGCCCATACAAGCATCTCAACAAAAGATTTCTTAGCTAAACATTGGTCTTGGAGCGATCGATCTTTTCCCTTTTCAGGAATACGTAATAAGAATGGGCTTATTTTGCCTAAAAAAATTGATAATGAGTATCTTATGTTTCACCGACTTGATCCTGATCTTTGTATTGCAAAATCTGCTGATCTTCATAATTGGTGTGACTTCAAGTATGTTATGGGTCCTAGACAAAAAAGTTGGGATTCTTGGAAGATCGGTACTACAGGACCGCCAATTGAACTTAACGAAGGATGGCTTTTTATTTATCATGGAGTTGACTTTGAGAAAGTCTATCGTCTAGGTGTTGCATTGCTAGATAAGCAAAATCCTCAAAAGGTAATCTACCGATGTACTGAGCCGATTTTATGTCCTGAAGAAAAATATGAACGATTTGGAGACGTTCAAAATGTTGTCTACAGTTGCGGATTTGTACTTATAGACGGTCAAATCTTGATCTATTATGGTGGCGCTGATAGTGTTCTTGGTGTAGTAACCTATGATTTAGCTGAACTTATGCCAAAGCGATAGCACTCTATAATTCTCCATATACACTCTTTCAAATTTGCTGCTAAAATTTATAAAACACACAATTAGTATTTTCGTCAAAAATATTATTTGGTAAGTAAATTACCTTCGAATATTCCAAACGCATTTCCTTCAGTATCCTCAGCATATGCAACATATCCTCCGCCTGGCACCTCTCCTTTTGGCATAACTATCTTACCGCCAGCTTCAACTATTCTCTTTAGAAATTCATCGATAGATGGTACACTGATGATATTTACAACTGTTTTAAAATTATTTTTCTCATGTATAGCACCACTAATTCCTTGCTTATCATCTTCATCTGGTGTTATGATCCAATAAGGCACTGGCCCTTGCCATTTATGAATCTTCCAATCAAAGACCTTACTATAAAATCCTACCGCACGTTTAGGATCTTCTGCTGGAATCTCAAAATGTATTATTCTAGGCAATTATATCCACCTTTTCAAAATTTTTTAGGCAAAATCAAAGAAAGATAAATCAAGTTTCTCATAAAGGTATGTGGCTGCAATACAACTATTGCATTCACAAATTATTAGTGAAATATGTACCTGTTTACTTAAAAGATAAACTTGAAATAAATATTAAAATTTGGTAATTCGCATATGCAATGTTCTTTACAAGCAGAGCAACTTACTATCTATGTTTTCTATCATATAATTTTTATAAATTTGGAAATACAAAATTTCTGTTCTTTAATAATGCAGCTTTATAATATTGTAGTCAAAGATTGCCTAAAATCAACAGTGAACAATTTAGAAGTGGTTCTATTGCTTAAATAAAAAGTAAAATAAAAGAAAAAAGGAATTTGCCGCGCTAGAATGGTGCAAATATTCCTATGAATACTATCCAAGATAGAAAGGTTTTAGCGACAAAGCTCAGGATTATGTAAGCGCGTTCGCCATAAAGGTAGTCTTTCCATTTACCTATGCCTTTATACTGTAAGAACATATTTACTGCAAAGGAGTTGAATAGCACAAAATAGATTAGCAAAGCCAGATACACAAACGTGGGCGGTTGAGTTTCTGCTGAGCCCAAGGCTGCAATGAAGTATGCATATAACACTATCCAGGGTGTTACACCTGAAAGCCAGCCATATAAGTACGGTGTCCAATCGGTTTTTTCTTTATGCTGATTTAGTTTTTCCATTTGTAAACCAAAAAGTATCATTGTAGCATTTAGCACTGCTATCATTACAAGTGACCATATGTCCCAGATTCCGACAAATGTTGAGATAAGTACAATCATTATGGTGCTTGAGAAGAAGTATTCGTACCATCGATAAGGGTTAATGGCTTTTTTGAGGTTCTCATTGTACTGTCTGTTTCTAGGGAATGCGATGGTGAAGTGTGCTATAGCTGAAATGAGCGGGAAAGACGCTAAAATGACGCCGAGGTAGCTTAAAGTAAAAGCAATTTGGGGATTTGGAGCGACTTGAAAAGTGTTATTTACTATGTTAAAGTCAAGATAGACTGTGTATAGGTCTCTTTCCCAGCTTATTAGCAATCCTAACGAGAGCATCAGTACGCCTTGTGCTAGGTGTAAGATACCTGCGCCTAGGTTGAAGCGTTTTAGATACTTAAAAGATATCGGCGAATTCGATATTATTTCAAGCCTATCTTTGCGGTCCATACATACTAGTAGTATTATGGCGTATTTTTAAAATTTTTTATGTATATTTTTAGCAATAAAACTCAATTCTTTCTTTAGTTTTTATACACTAATATAGAAGCTATATGCATAAAATTGTGGCGCGTGTTGGACATTTTTTATTAAAAAGCGAGAATAAATTTTGTTATTAACCTATCAATCAAGACTCTGAGGTTAACTAATTGGTGCATGGTCTCATGACTGTTTTAGATATTCTCTATTGATATTTTTGATCAAATACAAGTTCTTAGAAAATCAATAGCTTACCTATATTCTATTTCCTACATATTCAAATTTTAGAAATTTAGGCAAAGAATACACAAATAACAACTATCTCTCTTTGAATGCCCTCGGGTGCATTTGTAATGGGTGCCAAAGGTAATGTTGTTCTATATCGATAAAGAATTAGTTGAGCAATCCAGAGGTTTAGGGTTAAACCTTTCATGCATGTTTGAAACCACCTAAAACAGGTAATCAACAAGCTTTCAAACGAGCAAAGTATACAAAATAATCATCTAAATAAAAATGAGTTTAGAATGGTGGGGCTGCCCGGATTTGAACCGGGGTCTATAGAGCCCAAGTCTACAAG
>CAYSWL010000200.1:0-3591 GCA_964434745.1 uncultured Candidatus Bathyarchaeia archaeon
GGCGGGGTCCAAGAGATTACGTATTTTCCATTCAAATCAGTAGTTGTGGTTCCTAAGTTATGTGGATTGCCGTCTGGGTCATAGACTGTTATTTGGACTTCAACACCAACAGCATCAGCGGGCTTTGGCTTTTGCATGTAGAGATATTCCATCCAGCTAGTTTGGCTTACATCAGACATTGCAGCTACAGCGCTAAATCGGCCACTTGACACAAGCTCTTTTGCTCCGGCAGATTGATCAGTAACGGTACCTTCAATTAGTACGCTATTTTGTAGTTGTGTAACTTTTGGTGAAGCAACTACAGTTGTTTGGCTTGGTCCTTTGCCTATGCAGTAGATTTGTCCATCATACAAGTTATAGTAGATTAGGTAGCCGTCTGCAATTGCTAGTGATCGGTCGCCTCCCCAGCTCATAAGGGTCCAAACTTCAGCTCCAGTTTCAGCGTTGATACATCTTACCTGTACACCTTTGTATGGCGGCGCGTTAGGTGAATGGTCTATAAAGTACGTATAGACTTTTCCATCCGCGATTGCACCAATTAGGCTTGAGTAGCCGCCGTATGGTGTTGCAAATCCACTTGGAGTACTATAATTCCACAGCAAATCACCAGTTCTCATATCGTAGCAGTAGAGTGCGCCTGAAAAGCCAGTTGAGTAAAGTTTACCATACGCAACTTGACTAGTTCCAGAACTCATCACACCTGCACTTGTAGCATAGTAGTTGAATGGGTGCTCGGATGCTGTTGGACCCCACAATTTCTCTCCATTATCTAGGCTATAGCCGCTCCATTGAACAGTCTCTTTATCATACATAGTAAATACACGGGTGGTAGAATCCATCTTGCCAACTACGCGAGTGATGTTGTTGGGTGGGGCAGAGTAGGTTTTAGTCCACAAAATTTGACCTAACGTCTGGGGCTTAAGACTTATCGCAAATAAAGTGTAAGGGTCAGGGGTTCCAAAGCCAGTCAAACCCGCAAACGCACTAGCTCTACAGAGTAGGATATCGTTTGGTGCTACATCAATTATTGCTGAACCGGCTTTTAGGCCTGGTATAGTTATGTTCCAAGTGTAGGCGGTGCTCGCATCAACTGTTTTACCGATTGGTCGCCACTGGTAAGCTGCTGAGCCGGTTCCTACTCCACCATAAGCGCCAGGTGCAGCTGTATTATTCCAAAGGGCTAGCCAGCCTTGCTGAGCATTTAGCACATATCGCAACCGCTCACCATTAGCACCAACTGCATCTTTACCAGAAGGAACATTAGTTAAGTTAAATAGCCAGCTGCCGGTAAACGCATCATAAGCCATCCAGGTGGAGCCTTCAACTTTCCAAATATACCCATTAGGGATTACGCCGTGTTGATTCATTGATTCGTAGTCAAAGAGTTGTCCAAAAGCTGTATTCATCGGTTCGCTTCCAAAGGTAGTATTTATCCACCAAAGCTGCTCACCTGTTGTTAGATCTACACAGGCATATCCTGCACCAAATGGGTTATTGCTTAATGGTATGTTATAGTAGACTCGGCCTTGGAGTATGATAAAGTTGCCAAATTTGCATTCATATTGAAGTCCGCCATAATATGTCATGCCATCGCCGCCAACATTACTACCGCCAACTACACCGCCAAAATGAACCTCTTTAGTCCACATAACGTGCGCACTATTTGGCGCTAAACCGTCAGGCTGGAACTTATTGTAAGGATACCCGAAAGGTCCACTTAACCAGTTAGACGCAATAGTTGACCACTCTGTATTTTGACCGTCAATAGGTCGACTCCAGAACTCAGTAGGTAACGGATAGGTCGGTGGGTTCTCTATTTCTTCTGATTGGACAACCAAACTCATCGAAGCGGTTGTTGCAGAGAAGAAATCACCCACATAAGCACTAGGCGTTCCTTCAACACCACTATCAGGATGATATAGGCTAGCTACTTGGCCTGGAAAAGTCAAAGTCAACGTGTAGATGCCAGTTTGTGATGGTGTATAGGTTGCGTATGCGCCGCCGACTGAGTCAGAAGTGTAGGGACCTAAGGTTTCCTTTGAGCCATCAGGCTTAGTTACCTCAATCATTATATCGGTCCAGCGATCACCACCGCTTCCTGCCGCAGTTGGTGGAGGTTTATCAAACCAGAACACAACAAAAGCAGTTTGTCCAGCCCCTATCGGGTTAGGCGTAGCAGTAATATACGAAAATAATGGAACATTCCAAGCAGGATCATGAGCACTAGCAATGGGCAATACAGAAAAGCAACTAACAGCTAAGATAAGCAAAAGCACAGCAGCAGATGCCACTTTTCTATTTAAAAAACTTTGAGTCTTAAACATTTCAACATCTCCTATAACAAACCGCTATCCAACCACTACACATATAAAATTTTTCCAAAAACAAAAACAAAAGACAAAAAATGCAAAAAACCCACAAACAACATACACAATATTACCATAAAACCACCACAAAAGAAAAAACAGTTAAACTTATAAACACAACAACACAACACCAAAACAAACAACCCACAAAAAAACCAAAACCAACCAACAAAACAAAACTTCACAACCAACCAAACAGAAAAAATCTAACCGCTAAAAGCCCAAACAAAAAAATTACATTAACACCACAATAGCAAGATAAAGCAAAAAATTTAACTTACCATAACAATCTAAAAAGAAAAAGGCATTAACGTGCAAGAAAAAAATAAAATTGACCAAACTGATGCAAAAATACTAAAACTACTTCTAAAAGAAGCACGCACCAGTTTTACAGAAATAGCCAAAGAATGCAACATTTCAATAGGAGCAGTCAGAGTACGCTATGAAAAACTAAAAAAAGAAGGCATAATAAAAGGAGAAATAATGCAAATAAACCCCCACAGCTTAGGCTACAAATGCGTAGCAGACCTAGGCATACTAACCAGCGCAGAAGATGAAGCAGAAGTCAGAGAATTCTTAAAATCCAAACCATACCTACCAGCAGCCTACGCACACTACGGAAAATTCAACCTAGGCGCCATAATAGTCCTACCGAGCATCGAAAAACTCTCAAAAATACTAGAAATCGTAAGCGCCAACCCAAAAGTCAAACGCATCAACGCCCTAATATGGACCGACACAACAAACATGGACTACCCCGAAAACCTAACCATAAAACCACTCACAAACCAAAACACACCAAAACACACCACAAAAAACAGCCAAGAAAACAACACCATCTACCTTGACGACACCGATAGGGAAATCGCAAAAATCCTTTCACAAAACGCACGCACACCATTTAGCAACATAGCAAAACAACTAAACATATCAACAAAAAACGTAATCCAAAGATACAACCGCCTACGAAAAAACCTACTAACCATCTCAACCATAACAATCGACCTAAACCAATTAGGATACAACGCCACATGCCACATCTTCATAAAAGCAGCAGACCTAAGCAAAATACCACAAATCCAAACACAAATACTACAAATCCCAAACACCATACTACTAGTCAGACTACTAGGAATATACGACCTAAAAGCAGTCATAGCCATAGAAAACTTCGAAAACCTATTCAACCTAACAAACCAACTACACTCAATAAAAGGCATAGAAA
>CAYSWL010000201.1:0-3554 GCA_964434745.1 uncultured Candidatus Bathyarchaeia archaeon
AGGCCGGTTCCTGCTAGTGAGCCTACTCTGCTTGCCATGCCTGCTCCGCCGCCTATTATGGCTCCGCTTGCCATGCCGATTGCTGATCCGGCGGCTGTGTTTACTGCTCCGCCTACTAGGTTTGCAGCTGCTATGCCTAAGGCTCCGAATTTTCCGACAAATACTGTTGACATGTATGCGGCTGCGAAAAGAGTCACTATGGCAATTAAGATCTGAGTTAGTGGGCTAAGAATTGTTGTTGTAAGTACTTGGTAGCCGAAAAGTAGGATTATTGAGGCCATTATGCTAGCAAACATAAAACCAATTAAGTCCTGAAGCAAAGTATCGGCAAAATGCTTAGTTAGAGGAATTAGTCGTAGAACTAAGATTAAGGGTAGTACTGCTGCTAGTACGCCGGTGAAGAATAGTCTGGTTATGCCCATTACTAGAGTGAGCATTAGTATTGAGGCTACAAGTAAGATCAGTATGCCGCTAAAGAAAAATCCTGTAAAGGGATCCATGTTTGGTAGTGGTAGTGAACCGACTCCGCCAGTAGCATAACCTACCAAAGTAGTAATAGTATCACCTGACGAAATCAGTACTCCAGAGCCGCCTATGTCTGGCCAGCCTACAAAGGAGTTAATTGCAGCTGCAACTGCGTTGTAGACGTGTTGGCAGGCAAAAATTAACACGAAGGTAAAGACGCTGTTCATGACAATATTTGCTGCTGTGCCTTCACTCATGATGCGAAAATTTTCAAGCACATAACAAATCCCAGCAACAACCAAAACAACACCAAACAACGATAAGGCAACAGTTTGCATTATACTAAAGACGCGTACCATTGGTATGCCTAATTGTTGGCCGATGGTGCCAAATTCGCCAGGCGGATCAGCTAGCAAAGGTAACTCAAGCAAATATGAATAAATCCCGTTTGGACCACCGATAATCGCGCCAAATAAGGTAGACATGATTGCTGGGGCAGCAACATAAATCGTAATCATAGTAGCTGTGAAAAAGGCAATTAAAATTGCAGCGTCCACACCTAAAAGAGCCCGCCTACCTTTCAACTTAGCAACCAAAACAACCACTTTCCTAAACACACGCTGCTCTAAAAAGCAAATTAGCCCCAACAGTCCCACCGAAAAATTAGGAACCAAGAAAATAAAAAAGAACACCAACCTGCATTTTTTAAAAATAGGTAGTTAAGAGCAAAGTGTAGGTTAGGCTATCATAATTTTTCTTTCAATCCGTTGTGGATGATTAAGTAAAGGGAAATAGTGTAGAGGATAATTGTAAAAATAACTGGTTAATTGTGTTGGTATTTTTGTTGTGCAAGTAATATCTATGTAAGGATTCAAATTGGAAGTTGCTAAAGTTTTTAGGGAGTGTTAGCTTGTTTGGTTCCAGTAGTATATTTGGTTGTATTTTCCAGTAGCTAGATATTTTGGGTCATCATAGACAATATCTAGTTCTATGCCGTATTGTTCTAGTTTGTTTTGAAGGTTTGTCCATATTTGTTGTGAGGTGTTATCTGCGTTCCATAAGCCCCAAATGATATCGTTTGGTCGTCGCATGCCCCAGCCGTAGTTGTTAGGTAAAACGAGTGCTGTTTGAGCTTTAATGTTTCCATGTGTGATGTTTGGGTTTTGTACTATTTCATTCCAGAATTTTTCAAGAGCAAAGAAATGTTGGTCTTGTAATGTTCCATATGGTCCGGTCATATCTTGTGCATAGTTGAAAACTATTACGTATTTGGCGCCTGACTCGTATGATAGGCGCATTTGTTCATACATTTCATCTCCACTAGTTAAGTATGGTTGTAGGGTGTAGGTCCAGGTTATGATTGTTCCCCAATTTTTGTTGTGTAGATTGGCAGCGCCTCTAACTAAGCCGATTTCTTGGGTTGCTGTGTTGTTCCAGCCAAGTTCAGCAAGAACAATATCGTAGCCGCTTTGATAGTCCCACCAGTAGAGGGCATAGTCAGCTGTGAAGATTGGAATTGACTGGTTTTTTAACCAGGTCATGGTGTTTTTGGTTCGTGTGATAAACAGGTCTGCGGCTTGGTCATGGTTTTTAATTGGGCTGCGATTGAGAACTGAACTGTAAGGTTCGACTTGAGCGATACGTTCACTTCCATTTTGAGAGGTGTATAGTGTTGTTTTGGGAAGTTCTAGTTCTAGGATTGTTATGGTGCCGTTGGGGTAATAGGATGTTTCAATTGTTTTTTGTAATGGTTGCCAGTGTATTATTGTGCCATTTTCAAAATGTACAAAATCCCCATCAACTGGTCTAGGTACATTGTATATTGGTGTGGTGCCATTTTCGTTAGTTACATATAATGTGCCGTTGTTATAATCAGGTTCTGGATTATCAAAAATAGTCATATCTACTTTGCCATCAGCCCAGTAAGTTATTCTTGTGCCGTTGCTGGTGACTTCGATTCCGCCTGGACCAAGCTTAGTAATTTGCAGCTCATCATCATATTTGGAGAGTTGGATATAGGAGTCAAGCATTTTACCGCCTGGTTCATCATTATAATAAACGCCGACAAACCACTCGCCCCATCGTTGTTTAGCTGCATTTAGCCATTCTGCAGATTGGAAAGCTTCATCTACACCTAAGTAAACCGCAAAATGCAATCCTGACTTGATGGTGTAGTTGCCGATTTCATCAATTGCAGTAATATTTCTTTGCAGGCTTCCAGACTGTAGAATAAAGAGGTTGGTATAGCTTTTGACTTTGTCAATTAACTGTCTTGCATCAGCTGCATTATCTCCGCCAAAAGTAACACCAACATAAAATGGTTCTGAAGTACTAGTTGCAGTTAAGGGAAAATAGACAATTAAGGTAACTGAAACAATTAATACTATAAGCAGGATAGATGCTGAAAGCAATACTTTTCGTTTCATTAAATTACAATCCTATTTCCCTTTAGCAAGTTGCAAAGCAAACGTAAACAGTCTGGATATATGTAGTTTTCTAAATTCGCCTTTTCGGCTGCACCATACGTTTTTGCAATAAGGTTGGTTAGAGTGTAGTATTAACTGTGGTTCTTTGAATTTTTACCAAATTGTGTTTTTAATGACCTATGTATTTTCAAAATTTTTCAGCATATCTAATCTAATGTCAAGCAACCTTAAACAACTCAACTTTGATCTACAAATCCAATTAACAATAGACTAAAGTTTGGTTTTGTAGAAGTATGTTATTAGGCTTAGAATTATTGCTATGCTGATTAGTATTAGTAGGTAGTAGGCTATTTGGTTAAGTAGTATTTGTGTTTGGGATATTGAATACGGTTTTACAGGTATGGTTGTGTGGAATTTTGTGCCCCATACGTTTTGGGCTTCTATGTAGAGGAAGGTTGTGTTGTGTTCGGGTTGGGGTTTTAGTTGTGAGTTTTTTTGGATTAGTATGCTGGTTTGTCCACTAAATCCCAAAGTATCTTGCGATATTTGGCTATAACCAGTGTAGTATTGGTATAGTTGATAGTTTTGTTGGTAGTCAGTTGGTAGGCTTATTTGTGTTTGAGGTATCGAAAAGTTTTCTGTTTTAATCAGCCTAAGATTAGC
>CAYSWL010000202.1:0-3546 GCA_964434745.1 uncultured Candidatus Bathyarchaeia archaeon
AGTTTTGAAATGTTTTGTTCGCGTTCGTGTTCAAATTTTTTGCGTTGAATCATTCGCCACATATCGTTTATTATTGAGGTTATTATGTGGATATCGTTTTGAGTGTAGGTGCTAGTTTTGTTTGCGACTGCAGCAATAACAACAATATGGCCTTCTTCAAATATTGGCACGCCAAGATAGTTTTTAATTTGCACATGACCATCAGGTAAACCTTTTTTGCCATAAGATGTTGTGTTGTAGTTATCGATAAGTATGGTTTTTCTTTGTTTTATTGGTTGAGCCCATATGCCTGCTTGTGAAATTGGATAATGAATTGGGTTTGTAGCGGTTTTACATTGGGCCATGGCGGTTTTTGACCATGAATGAAGGGTCATAATTGTTTCATCATCATTTAGAAGACCAATAAATGCGTAATCACTTAATGTGACTTTGGTAATTACTTCTAATGCATAGTCTAAAAGTTCTTTTTCTGAAGCCGTAGTCATTTTATTTATGGCTAGTAAGGATTCAAGCATTAATCCGTTTAATACTAAAGAGGTTTCTGCGTTTTTAAGTTCAGTAATGTCAGTTGCATATAGGTTTGCGTAGCCTTCAGAAAGTATTGGTACGATTCTAAATTGGAAATGTCTACCAGCATGGTTATTTTGGAAATATTTGGTTTGTTTTGAAGTGAAAGCATCTTGTAAGTAGGTATGCCATGTTTCTGGTGCTATTGAATCTACTTCTAAGTGTAGATCGCTTAGTAGTTTTTGGCTTGCAGGGTTGGCAAATAGAATCTTACCAGCAGAGCTAAGTCTGATAACAGGTTCAGTGTTTTCTAGGGGGAATTTTGCCATCTGCTCGATTTCTTTTTGCATTTTACTTAGTTCAGTAACGTCACGGAAAACAAGAACAACACCTGTAATGTTTCCTGATTCATCTTTAATTGGAGCTCCACTATCAGCTATTGGGAGTTCTTTTTTATCTTTACAGATTAGTATAGTATGATTTGCAAGGCCAACAACTATGCCTTCTTGGATAACTCGGTCAACAGGATTCTCAACTGGTTGTCTGGTTTTCTCATTAATTATGTTAAATATGTCGTGTATAGGTTTTTGCTTAGCCTCTGTTAGGCGCCAACCGGTTAGTTTTTCAGCTTCAGGATTCATATAAGTAATAATACATTTTTTGTCGGTTGCAATTACAGCATCACCTATACTGGAAAGGGTTGTAGCCCAGCGTTTTTCGCTTGCAGATATTACCATTTCAGCAGCTTTTTGATCAGACAATGCTTTAGCTAATTTTAGGTTACTGAAGCTAAGTTTTGATATTAATTCAGATAGCTTCATAGTAAAGTGTGTTAGTTTTTGGATTTTTTCTCTGCTAAATTTTGGTACTTTATCTAATGCCGAAAGATATTCTTCTTTGTTAAATCCATATTTTTCTGCTTGTGCAATAAACACGTCGTGGTCTATTTGTTCATCTTCAAAGAATAATTGGCCAAAATAGATATTGCCTACTTGTTTGCCGTTAAGGATAAGAGGCATAGCAACGTCGTAAAGATTGTTTTTACACTTGTAAATTTTATATTCGCCTTGGTTAACCCCGTGTGTAAGTTTTATGTCACTTTCAATACAGTTTTGAAGTGTTTGAGGATGTATTCGGTGGAATTTTGTACAGATATCTTGCCATCCAGATTTTACAAGCACCTTTCCTTTCAAATCAATGATTGCAAAAGATGTTTGCGTGACTTCATTTAAATTATCCATGATTTCTTGAAGTTTGGGTAAATCTAGTATGTTGGATAATTCTTGTTCGCCAATATTTACATCAGGTGAAAGCACTGATTCTAGTTTAAGGCGTAAGCGTTCTTCGCTTTCACGTAACTTTATTTCGGCAATTTTTCGTTCTGTGATATCGTGAACTGAACCATAGATAGTTGTTACTTTTCCATCTTGTATCTTTACTTTTCCAATTGAATGTATCCAGCGTTTATTGCCTTTATAGGTGGTGATTTCCCATTCTTGATCATACGATTCACCATAATTGATAGCACGTTGAATTGCTTCATCAGCTAATTGTCTGTAAGCAGGATTAATAAAATTTAATCCATTAACCGCAGGTTGACCATTGGGAGTGGGTTCAAGTTCTAGGATGCGAAATGTTTCATCTGTCCATTTCTGAGTAAGAGAGGGAATATCTACTTCCCAACCTCCGACTCTTCCAGCTTGTTCAGTTTCGGTTAATAATTTTTTGCTTTTTATAAGGTCTTGTTGAAGTTGTTTTTGATCTGTAATGTCATAAGAACTTCCGCTCCAGATTATGCTGCCGTCAGCTTGTTTTTCAGGTATTGACTTGCTAAAAACCCATTTTAACGGTTTATCTGGAATTTGGACGCGACATTCGAAAAACCAAGGGGAAAGCGTTTTTGCTGACTCCTCAACTAAATCCATTAAGCGGGCGTAATCTTTTGGATAGATAGCTTTGGCGATTGGTGAAAAGTCTGATTTTACCTCTTCAGGTGTGCAATCGAATATTTCTTTTATGCCGTTTGTTGCAAAAGGTATAGTAAATGAGCCGTCTGGTGAAAGTTTTAATTGAAATAGGAAACCAAACATTTGAGAGGAGACTTTAATGAGTCGTTCTTCTTCTTGTTTTAAGCATTGTTCGACTTTGCGTTTTTCTGCTAGCTGTCGGATGTAGTGGGATAGTTCGCCGTAGACTGTTTCTGGTTCGCCTTGTTTGTTGAGGTATCTATCAGCGCCAAGGTTGAGAGCTGTAATTGCTACTTCTTCTCGACCTCTACCAGTATATAATATGAAAGGAATACTGTTTTTTTGTTCACGAAGTTTTTGTAGAAATTGCAGACCATTAGTTTGCGGCATCTCATAATCTGAAATTATAATATCATATTCGTTACTAAGGAGCTTATCTGATGCTTCAGCAACACTTAGTGCAGTATCAATTTTAAAGTTAGTTTCAGCTTCAAGAATTTCTTTTAATAATGAGAGACTCAATGAGTCATCGTCAACATATAAAACACGTATAGTATCTAATTTGTTGGTAGCAGGCAGACAAGCGAAACCCATAGCAATCAAAAAAAGATACAAAGTTTAACTTATAAACTATATGAATTTAAAAAGAAAATTGTTTATAAACTTGGATAAATTCGACTTCCATATCATTAACGATTCATTTTAGAAAAACAAATTATGCGAAAATACAAAAGTATTCATCTATGTTTAAGTAAATATGCTTGTTGTTTGAGTGTAAATCGTTTAGGCTAATTTGTTGAACCATATAATGGCTTCTGATTTGATTATTGTTTGAATGATGTTTTGAGGGTTTGCTAATATCTAGTTGGTTGGTTAGCATTAGAGTTTAATAATGTTAGGTCTCAATTAGTTGCTTGGATGGTTTGAATGCATCGCGATTCTGCTATATCTCCGAAAAAGTCAGTTTCAAGTATTTATAGGTCTGTTGATAGGCTTTGTAATCGGCAAGTTTTGGCTTTATTTCCTGATTTGTGTTATTGGAATATTGTGGCGGATCAGGATAAGGAGAAAG
>CAYSWL010000203.1:0-3538 GCA_964434745.1 uncultured Candidatus Bathyarchaeia archaeon
GCGGTATATACTGGAAGTTCTTTTGTAGAACAAGCTTTTCCGTTAACAGAAGATACACATAAAATTTTTGAAAAAATGTTAGAAATGTTTAATCCGCACAAATTAACCCCAGAGAGCTGAATTGCACGTTCGTTAGCATATATGATTAGCCCGTCTTTTTCAACAACAACTACACCTGCAGGAATAGAACCAACAATTGCCTCAAAGGCAGCTCTGGTTAAATTTTTCATATTTAGCTATCAACTCACCTACTATGCGCCAGCCAAATACAGGTTGAAGCGGTTCAAATGACCAAAATTCAATAAAGCAATTCGTCTATCAAATATTTCTAGGTTTTCTCTGCGATACTTTGTTTTTGTTTTTACATGGAGAACAAATTTTTTGCCTGTTCTTTCCATATATTTTTGCTTCAAACATTGTACCGCATCGTATACAAGCAGCTCTAACAGGTTTGGGCTGAAGGTCTTTAAGGCGTTGCTCAATTTCTTCAACTATAGCAGCTTCATATCCAGCTTTAAGCGCTCTGTTTAACAACTTTTTTGCAACCTGCAGACTTTGATCACCAAACATTGATGAGAAAACACTTTCAGATTTAAGCGGCGAACGTATACGAGGTAAAAGGCACACAAAATTTTGCGGATAGGAAGCACCTCTATCTAAATCAACTACAGTGAAAACTAGCACATCACGTTGAGTGTGATTATTCGAACTCTTTTTTGAAATGTAAAGACTTAAGCGCATACAGTTACCTTCGTAAAAAGATTAGCAAGACGCATTGCAACTATTAATTTAGCAGTCTGTCAATATTAAATTAACCCTTAATACAAGCCAGTTACTTCAACAAAACCATGGATATGTAACATATTTTTAGGCTAATAAATAGCCGATAGGTCAACCAAGTGGTCGAAAAGCAAAAAGAATACACACGCAAATAGAGACCCAAAATAGGACAGTAGATAATCTACTTTAAGATAAGTGAACAACAATTAGGTGATTTCTATAATGCAAATCTAATTTTTAGATAATTTAAATTACGTAATGTTGATAACTAGTTTGTGTAGGTCTGTGTATGATTAATGTTATATAGCAAGTCAGTTCAGAATGGTTAATAGGTTGGAAGAATAATGGCTACAGCAGGCCACGCTACATGCAACAAGTGTCCATTTAAGCAAGCATGTGAAAACTGTTTTTTAGAACTTTTAGTATATGTCCCAGAACACTATAGCATAGAAGAGTACATTCAAATAACTAAACCATTTTTATCCAGCATGCTAGTTGCAATAACAAGACAAAAAGAAACTAATACGTATACACTTGAAGCAGCCGATAAAAATATGCTCAAAGACGTAAAATTTGAGTTAACCTACTTATGTAAACATAATCTACAGAACAAAGAACAAGTTAACCAGTTGAAATATGAACAAAAAGATGAAAACACCCAAAATAAGCTATCACTTAAAGCAGTAGTTTACAAAAAGCCCTTAACAAACCAACAAGTAAGAGTTACTCCTGAAAGTATAAACATATTTTTCTAGCTCAGACTATCTGCAGGCTTGTAAATAATTAATGTTTTCGCAGATGCTTTAATAGAAAGATTATACTTTTCTAAAACCGCACCTATACGCTCTACCAAGTAATCATCAGGTTCAATTCCTATATGCAGTTCATATCCAATAGAACCAGCATATGACTTATTGTGAGCTAATGACACATGCTTTGTCAACATTGACCCATTACATTTCTTCATAACTTCGCACAATATCTTCGCAGCCTCTTGTCTGTTCATAGTCCTCAACTCCAAACGCCAGCAACGCAATTACCCACAGCCAGTCTACAATGACCCGCATTTGCTAGCAGTACGCTCAATGAACACCTACTAACAGCTATTAGGGACTGCCAAACTAGCCACCCATTTATGCCTGCTTGCGACCATTAAATTAGCACTTTTAGGTCGCTAAAATAATATAATATTATGTGACTGTATCAACACTACAACAAATAGAGATAAGAAATATTTCTTGAAAAAACAAATTTAGATTTCACAAAAGAATAGGCTAATATAAGTAAATAACATGGAAAATGTTTCACAGTTAACCCTATTTTAAAAATTTCACAATGATCAAATCAGTCTAAGAAACAGCAATAGCAATAGTAATGTCATAATTTCCCAAATAACACTAAAAACACCATTTTAGGAATATATGAATTCACATACAAATTAAAAATACTAACTAATCTATTTACTAAAGTGACAATAACAATGATATAAAAAAGTTAACCACACATTTTGAAAGCGTTTATAAAATAATTTTTTTAGCATAACCTTAAGTGGAAGTTATTCATAAATAGGCTTTACCAGGCAAGCAAGCTGTAGTTAAAATTCAGCAGGAGGGAAAATATGGAAAAGAAAGAACTAGTTACGGCAATATCAAAAAGGCTAAAGATTGAAAGCACAATTGCTGAAGCAGCAGTAAATGAAACTATTGCAGAACTTGCAGCACCATTTGTCTTCAAAAAACCAGGCGAAGAAGCAGGGTTAATTCTCGACAACAGTTGTAGAAACAACTGCAAAGAACCAGCCGCAGCAGCTGAAATTTCAACCCCTATTCGTACAATAAAGACTCAATAAGAACAAAACTAAAAAACACAAACCCATTTTTTACTTTAAATAACAAAAAGAAATTAACATAAAATAACACAGGCAGACCAACATGCAAAAATCTCACAGTAAATATGAAGTTCTACTAGTTCAACTTCCCCATCCTTCATGTCCAGATAGAAATGTTCCATTGGCAGCAGGGTACCTGAAAGCGGCAGCTTTTCAGCAAAATCTACTAAATGATATTAACATCGAGATTCTAGACTCAACTTTCTCAGATTACGCCGGATGCCAAATGTTAACCGACGTAATAATATCAAAAGAACCACACGTAATTGGTTTTTCACTTTACCTTTGGAATTTAGATCGTACATTAAGCATTATCAACCACATAAAGACTAAACAACCAAATATAACAGTAATAGTAGGAGGACCAGAAGCCACAAAGAAATCAAAAAAGATAACTAAAAACCCTAATATTGATATTGCAGTGTTCGGAGAAGGAGAAAATACTTTTATCGAAATTATAAAATGTCTAACAACAGAAAAACCAAAATTAAAAGAAATATTAGGAATCGGATATAGAAAAAATAAAAAATTCTATATC
This sequence comes from uncultured Candidatus Bathyarchaeia archaeon, assembly GCA_964434745.1. Lineage (GTDB taxonomy): Archaea > Thermoproteota > Bathyarchaeia > Bathyarchaeales > Bathycorpusculaceae > JADGNF01. Next base: position 3,207 of record CAYSWL010000203.1, read on the forward strand.
AACAAATCAAGACCAAGAATACAGGACATAAACTTGATACCTTCGCCATATCTACTTGGATATTTAGATCCAAAAAAACATAGAGAAATTCTTCTATTTACAATGAAAGGCTGTATGCTAGGCTGCAGTTACTGTTCTTGGACAGCTAGAGGAAAATTAACAGCGTTTAACTTGCAAAGAATTGAACAAGAATTACTATTGGCAAAAAAAGATGGAAGACAAATCACAATTTCTCTTATAGATTCAGCATTAAACACTTCGCCTATTTTTCACGACTTTTGCAAATTGGTTGAAAAAGTAAATCAAGATGAACTTTTAAAAATAAACTGTTT
>CAYSWL010000204.1:0-3529 GCA_964434745.1 uncultured Candidatus Bathyarchaeia archaeon
TGTGGGCTTTTTTAACTTTGGATCGAGCGCCATGTAAATCAGCTAAGAAATGCCCTTTGTATGTGCCATCTAGTTATACATGTACGCATGGTGGTGGGGATTACTGTGGCAAATATTATGCTGAACGTACAGGAAAATATAACAAGGCAATTCAAAACAGTTAAACAAAGTGTCTGTTAAGCCCAAAAGTACTGTTCATAATAAAGAGTAGTTATAATGGTGTAAGCTTTTGAAAAGTTAGGATTTTATAATTGAAAAAATAGAAAATGCGCTAAAGGTGCGCTGGGTCATTTTTGTTTTTGTAGGGTTGTAAGTATTTTTTGTAGGTTTATTTCGAATGCTGCTGTGGGATTTTCTAGTTTCCAGTTTTCGAGTACTGCTGGGTTGATTTCACCTATAATGCCTACTTCTTGGTTGTCTACTATTATTGTGCCGGTTCGGCCTTCGATGAAGCTTGGGTGTGTTGTTGGTTTTATTTGCCATGAAACGCCTAGGTTCATTAAAAATGCATCTAGGGTTGCTTTGATTTCGCTAAATCCTGCATTTGCATGAGTAGTAGCTGCTGCTAGCCATTCTTGGTCGTTTGTTTTTGTTTCTTTAGTTTTATCAATTAGGGTGATTTTTCCTAGTTCGTAGATTTTTTGTGGGAAACTTGTTGATTGGTTAACGCTAAGAAATTCTAGTATGCCTGGTAATAGCCAGCTGCGTAGGCAAGTCATGGTTACTACTTTGGGGTTGTATAGGTCAACTGTATCTGATTTTGGGCAATTCATTTTGGTAAATAGGTTATCTGGGTTGGTTAGTGTGTAGGTGAGGATTTCTTGGTATCCTGAGCCTACCATTAGTTCTCGGGCTATATCAATTGTGCGTTGTTGTGGTCGGGGGGCACCTGTGGTTGGAAGGTTTTGCCAAAGAGGCTCAATGTTATTATATCCATATGCTACAGCAACATCTTCAACTAAGTCAACTTGATGCATAATATCAATACGATAACAAGGCACTATAACCGATATTGTATCTTCATTAACTTGGTCTATGCCTAATCCTGCAGTTAAGAGTAAATCAGCAATCTTGGCGCTTGTTAATTTTATTCCTAAAATTTTGTTAGCATATTCTACATTAAGGGTCATTAGTTTATTGCCAAAGTCAGGTGTAAGTTGAGGTGACTTCTGATCAGCGTAGTATATGTTTGCAGAGTGTGCTTTGCCTCCGCGGTCAATTAAAGCTGAAGTGATAAGAGTTAAGGTGTTGATTACGGTTTGTTTGAGTGTGCCGGTTACTTCGATGAGTATATTTTGGTTGTCTTGTGTGATTTTTCCTAAATCGTTTGAGTTAATTACAGGTGGGAAGGATAGGACTTTTTGTTCAGCGTCAAGTAAAATTGGGTAGATGTTGTGTTTTTTGACTATGTGACCGTATTCTTGGCCTTTGGGATGTTTTTCTAGAATTTCGCTAAGAGTCATTTTTTCTGAGAAACTCAAAGGTATGAAGCTAAACTCTGTTGGTTCTGCTATGGTGTACTGTAAGGGTGGTTTAATTAAGTCTAAGTTGTAAAGGCCAATAGAGGTTTTCTGTCGACTTCTACCATAAGTTCTATCAAGTTTATCTTGCAGATGCATTAGGCCTCTAATAATCGCATCAGTTAAACAAACATCTTTTACTACGGCACATGCAATGTATGGCCTAATGTCTTTAAGGCGAGAGTCAACATGTACATCAATTATCGGGTTTTCTGCAACGTATTTTCTCATTCCACGTTCAAGATTTAGATAGCTGCGCAGAGTGCGTGCTAACCCTTCAGGGCTCCATAAATCCGGCCGATTAGTATCTTTAAGCTCGATGCTAGCAACATTTTCAGTTTCATTATAGAGCTTAACTTCACTTTTAACTAAGGAGAGTAGTTCGTCGAGTTTTTCCATATCACCATGGAAGTCTACGCCTAACAGTTTTTCAAACTCTGCAATATCCATATCTATTGTTGGCATAATCAGCTCACCTGTTTCCTTCTTAACCAATCTAAGTCTTGGCAAAAGATGCTGCGAATATCTTTTAGTCCAGCTCGCATCATAAATAATCGGTCAACACCTAGGCCCCAGGCAATTACAGGCACATCAATACCTAAGGGTTTTGTAACTTCAGGACGGAAAATACCTGAACCGCCAAACTCAATCCAACCAATACCTTCTTTATAGGCACTTAATTCAACGCTAGGTTCAGTAAAGGGGAAATAGTCCGGTTTAAAGCGGATTTTATCCGCGCCAGCTATTTCTTTTGCAAATTTACCTAACACACCAAGCAAATCACGTAAAGTAAGATTTTTGTCAACAACTATGCCTTCAACTTGGTTAAACTCTGAAAGGTGAGTACGGTCAACAATTTCAGGTCTATAAACGCGTGCTATTGAAAAGTGTTTGCTTGGCACCTGTAAATTCTTGCTAAGTAATGTACGTGCACTTAGGCAAGTTCCATGACCTCGAAGGATGAGGCGTCTTGCTTCTTGGACAGAATAATTATAACCCCAACCAGTTGAACCGGTATCATTACCATTCTCATGAGTTGCCTTAACGCGTTCAGCTGCCTCTAAATATGAATCTATATCACCGAATTCAGGTTCTTTGATACGATAGATTCCATCAAGCTCACGTGCTGGATGATCCTGCGGGGTGTATAATGCGTCAAAATTAAAGAAAGAAAGCTCAACTGCAGTACCAGTCATTTCTTGAAATCCTAATGTTACAAGTTTAGCTCTAACTTCATCAAGAAACGCCAGATAGGGATGTTTTTTTCCAGGCCAGCAAGCAGCTACTGGCGCTTCAATATTATATTTCTGGAAACGAGCATTTTTCCATTCACCTTTAATGATAAGCTCTGGAGTTAGCTGGGTGATTTCTTTAGCACCTACCATCAAGTTTGCCGCGCCACCCTCAATAGCTTGCTGCCCTTCGGGAGTAAGTTCAAGAACCCGATCAGTCTTATCTTCAACAGTAACCGCTTTACGTTTCTTTAAAACATCAACTGCACTTCGCAGTTCACTGCTTAAATCATTTAAGCTCACTTGTTTCTTATTGATTAATTCTTTAAGTAAGATTTCATCGTTACCTTCACTTGGCAAACAAGATACTGTAAGTATTCCTGTTTTTGAGTCAAAAGTTGCCCATTTTTTACGTTGCGTCCAACCTAACGCGATTTGAGCAAACTGTTGATCTAAACAAGCTTCTTTAGCTGCTTGAGCAAGACTTGCTTGCCCACCCAACAGGGTAATTGCTTTAACAATACGACGTTCAGGTAAACCGTTTTGAGCATGGATTTCTCCTTCAGCTGTAAGTTTAATTTTTGTATCAATATTAGCGTGAATTTTTGCTAAACCATTTTCTTGCAAAATAAGTGCTGCACGCATGATTGCAGCATCAGAAAGTTCACATTCAAGCATAAGCTGATCAGTTGTTGCCTTACCATCAAGCTTATCAAGTGCGGCTAAGATTCGAATCTCGTTTTCCCTAAGATCTACCATGCTGTTCCCTTCATGAAC
>CAYSWL010000205.1:0-3464 GCA_964434745.1 uncultured Candidatus Bathyarchaeia archaeon
GGCTATTCATTTCATTACTGGGTAATTTCAGGAAATGTTACACCAGGTCATGCAGAAGGTGAAACAGGCAGCACAATAATTGACCCTGAAACAGGGGAAACAATAACGACAATTCCAAGACCACCCCAACCCACAGGCATCGATAGTTTGGTTGTTGATGTAAATCCAATTGAAGTAGAATGCGGCTTTGGTTACACTTTTGCTTATCAAGCAGTCTTTACGCCTACCGACGAGACGGGTCATAGCCCTTCACCTGGAACAACAACATCACCTGGAACAACAGGGAGTCCTACAGTAACAGCCACAGCTAGCCCTGGTGTAACAGCAACTGGCACCGCACCTACAGGAGGCCAAATAATTGAAGGAATTGACGACTGGATTTTGATAGCAATTGTGGTAATAGTAATTATTATCATAGTAGCAGCCATAGCTGCAGCAATGCGACGAAGATAAGCATTCTCTTCTTTCTTTTTTTTAAAAAAAAATGGCTCTAATTTTTATGATTTTTTAAGAATTTAACTACGCTAATAGGTTAGAGAATAAAATGGTTGGGTCTTTTATGACCCGTGTGACATATTTTTTATCTGCGTCTTAGTAAAAGCACTAGAACGACTACAGCTATAACTATTCCTACAACGGCTAGCACTATATACAAAGTGTTTGAAGATGATGAGTCATTTGAGTTAGATGGAGATGCTGAAGCAGCAGGGGTTGTGGATGTTCCAGGGGTAGTAGTTGTAGGTGCAGAAGTTGTAGGGCTGGGGGTAGGCACTGTTTCAACCATACTTTTTGCAACAACTCGAACGCTATAGTTTCCTATCTGGTTTCCGGTTCCTGATAAAGCATCATATAATCCGCAGTAAAAGCTTGTGACGTTATTAGGAGCTAAATATGGTTCTAGGTATTCGCTGATGGCTATGGATATGACCTCTCCTGATGAATCGTAACATGTTCCTACGACAAAGTATTTTTCTGCATAGCTGGTGCCTCTATTTATGACCATACCAGTAATTGAATAATTGCCGTTTGATGTAGCAGCTCCGTTGTGAGCTATTACGCTCAATCCAGAACTATTTGGGTTATCTGTTACACTGCCAAAGCATAAGAAATCTATATGGTGTATGCCGCTTTCTACCCAGCTAAGGTCGCCAGTGAGGCTTGATGCAGCAGCAAAAAGCATATAGAAACCTGCAGTCTCGCCGGGGCCAAGCTGGTCTGCGTAAATATATGACATGGATGGTTCAGCAACTGAAGTATCTGATGAGTTGTATACTACTGCTCGAATTCTAACATCATTGAAATATTCTGTGCCAATATTTTGTACTTCGCCGACTAAAATGAAGGCGCCAGTGTTAGGGCTTGTGTATGTATTGTAACTGTTAATGCGCAGGTCCTCTCGCAGGGATAAAGTTTGACCAGATGATTGAGTTGCGAAAATCGATAACGATGAAGCTGCAATCATGAGAACTAAGACCAAAGTCAAAGTTTTCTTCATTTAAATGTCCACTCTTATCCTTTCTAAATTACCATCAAAATAGCAAATAGAAGTATTAAACACTTTTTCAAAATTCACCCCAAATTTGCTCGTTAAGCGAACAGCAATATGGTTATGAAGAAAAAGAAAAGTTCAAAAAGAAAACTCGGGGGATTATTAGATCTCTGTATTAGTTTTTATTGGTTGAACTTAGAGTTTGATGTTTCCTGTATTGAATCCCCAACTTGTCATTTTTGGATTTAAGCTCTTGACGATTATTGGGCAGATTATAATTTCTATTGCGAAGTTAAGCAGGAATACTGGCACTATATATGCAATTGCGACATCTAATGGGAATGCCCCAACTATTGCAGTTAATTGCCATAGTATTGCTAATGTGCCCAAGAACAGTGTCAATGCATATACGCCCAGTAACTGCATAATCCATCGCAGTGAAGTCTGAGTCGAGTTTTTAGGCAATAGTAGCCAGTTTAAGCTATATATTATAAAGACAGTTGTAGCCTCTATCCAAGCGAATGGCCCTAAACCTTCAACTAATATTCCACCCATTATTCCGCCAAGCATACTGCCTATAAGTCCACCCCACCCAAACCAAAGTGGTAAGATACCAAGCAAAATTATTGGAAGGTATAAGAAGGTAAATTTGGGCACTGCAATCATGCCTGAAAGGTAAAAGAATATTGTAAATAGTGCTGCAGTAATAGCCATAGTAGCAACTTGTTTTGCCGTCATTTGTAGATTCATTGTCGATTCACCTGTACAATATTTGAATTTACTTTGAATTCATCAAGAGTTCGTAGTTTGTTTCAATTTCTTTGAGCATAGCCTGCTTAGTTATTGCGCCATTAGTTTTTACCATTGCAGCTATGGTTGTGCCGCCTATACCTACACCTTCCTTAACTAAGCCAGCTTCATAGGCATGAAGACCTTTAATTTTAGAACCAGCAAAATTCAAATCAGCAGCCATTATAGGGACATCTGCGATTTGGGCAACAATACCTTTGAGGTCTGAAGATTTATCATCAATAATCCAGCGTGTAGTTCCGATAGCTACATTTGATAGAACTTTGGAGTTAAGGGCGTTTATTACTGCTAGAACAGCACTCATCTGTGTTCCACCAGCCATCATTACTGGGATTTTTTGTGCAGCGCCAATCACTAGTCCTGCAAATACAGGCATCATAGGATCACCAACACAAGATACCGCCCCTAAAGGATCGTTTGCAAAATCTCCAGGTTGTATATGCTGAGCGTTAAGACCTTCTTCAACAGTTTTTATTTTAAGGTCATGTGGGTTGCTAGGTAAGGTACTGCTCACTTTGCCTTTTGCGTCAATACCCATAGCCATTAGGACCCCTAATGCTGTAGTGGTACCACCAGGTATGCTTTCGCCGATTATAAGGTAGTCAACAGTTTGCGAAAGAAGTTTACCGGCAAGCGTTGCGCGTTGTAGAGTTTCTTGCGCGTTTTCTACAGCTTGGCCTGTACGTATATCTTTACCAGGTTTGGCACCTAACTCTAGATAAGGAACTTGAGGCAACACTGTTAATCCGGCATTGACACCTAGAACAGGAATATTTGCCAGCTTTAACGCAGATAAGGTTACCAAAGCTGGGGTAGGTATGCCGTCTGGAGTAATTGGTACTCCATTAATACATTTACATTTTCCTAGAAGTAAAAGTTCTATATCCGCAGGGGGCGTGTAGTCAGTTATTTCTGGGTTTGCACCTGCAGCAGATATGCCATGGATTTTCGCGGTCTGTGTTGTGCCCAAAGTGCAAGCAAAAAGAGGATTTTTCTTAGCAATTTTATCAATAAATTCTTGACCTTTGTTAGGATTTGAAGCAAAGATTATGTCAAACATTTTCTCAGTCTCAGGAGTTATATTTCAGCAGTGACGAAATCCAATAAAAGTGTTTGCACACACATTACAAGTGTAGTGTGTTAATGAGAGGAAAAAGAGAAAAAA
>CAYSWL010000206.1:0-3461 GCA_964434745.1 uncultured Candidatus Bathyarchaeia archaeon
TGAGTTCGGAACGGGATCAGGTGGAACCCGCGCCCTATGACCGGCAGACATCAAGCCAAATTAACATACTCCTAAATTAACCTTTCGATTATTGATACAGAACATAGTCCATAAAATATGGTAAATAATCAAATAATGCCAGTATGAAAAACATCAGAAAATAATACCCAGATTAACCAATAGCATCTTTTGATTATAACAATATTTTACATTGAAGACCCATTAAACACATTTTTGACAAATAACAAAAGACGTCTTAATAATCAGTTATAATATTAGAAGAAAAGTAGATATTTGGTTGGTTTTTGTTACTTATTCAGTAGTATCTTTGGGTCGTTTGTTTTTGCCTACACGTAATTTTGCAGTTAGGATTTTTTCAGTCGCAAACAGTCGAGAAGCAGCATACATGATAGCTACAGTCAAAATTGTGACATATAAAATACCCAATAATATTGTGGTGTAATCACCTAGTATTATTGCCTTAGATGCAATAATTGGATGACTATATGGGATAGCGTAAAATATTGTTTTAACCGCCAGTGGCAAAGTGTTAATGTCAACATACATGAGAGCAAGTGCAGGAATAAATATCACTGGATATATATAGCCAACAAGTGCTTGTGCACCTCTAACGTCTTCACTAAAAGCTGATATAACAACAGCAAGTGCAAGAGCTGAAAGTAAGGTAACAAAAAGCGAGATACCAAGCATTGCATACCCAAATGGTGAAGGAACCAGACCTAGCTGGACCAAATCAATATTTGTACCTGCCTGTATACCTATAGTTAAGCTGCCAAGCATATAATTATAACCAATCATTATAGCAACTGCGGCCACTCCTGCAACAATTATTGTACTGCTGAGTTTACCCATAAGAATAGCAAATCGGTCTACAGGTACAGTTAATAAAGTCTCTAAAGTTTTTTCTTCTTTCTCCATTGCTACGCTGGTAGCAGCTATTTGCATTGCATATGTAAGAAGTATCATTACAGTTATCGGAAGTGCAATTGTTTGCGATATCATCAACGCGCTAAGCGCACCTGGATCTACGTCTTGTTCAATTTGCCCATTAATTATGGTTGAAGATGAGGCTTGAATAATGTCAGGAGCAACAAATCGATTAAAGCCTACAATATAGCCGGACGCAACTGACGAACCAATACCGCTAAATATTCCTCCACCCTGGTAAACGCCATAATTATTTACTGTTGCCGTAATATTAGGATCGCCATTTAAATGAGCGGTAAAATTTTCTGAAAAGCCAGCAGGAATTTCCATGAACATAGAAGCATTATAGTGACTAAGCAGCCCTTGTTCTACAACTTGCTGGGGAGTAATGTCATTTATGATGGTAATGTCCATCCCTACTCGCAGATAGTCAATGAAAGTTTGGCTCCATTCATCACCATCGTTATTAATTATCAAAAGCTGCGCATTTTGAGCTTCACTAGCTGCTGTTTCTTGAGCATATCCCATAACTAGGCCAAGCGCAGGGAACATAATAAGAGGTAACACGATCATGCCAACAAGAATTTTTGGATCTCGAATAAGTTCTTTAAGTTCTTTTATGAGAACATTTGTAAATCCTTTAAGCAAATCCAACCACCTTTGCAAAAACCTCTTCTAAATTTTGGCTACCATTTCTTGACTTTAGTTCTTGTGGACTGCCTTCAAGAATGAGTTTACCTTTATTAACAAGCGCAACTCTGTCACAAAGAAATTCAACTTCGAGCATATTATGGCTGCTTAAAAGCACTGTTACATTGTTCTGTTTAACATAGGTTTTAATGAGGTTACGAACATTATACGCTGCTAACACATCCAACCCACTTGCAGGTTCATCAAGAATTGCCAATTTAGGCTTAGTCATAAGTGCTCTTGCAAGGAGTAACTTGCGTTTCATGCCCTTGCTGTACGTTTTTGCACGATCTTTAAGCCTATCTCCAAGACCACTAATGGCAACTGCTTCCTCAATTGCTTCTGCAGGGTTAGAAGCAGAGAACTTCGCCATGAACTGTAGATATTCCATACCACTTAGGTTACGGTAAATCCCTGACTCTTCAGGTAAGTAACTTAGAATCTTTCTAGCTTCCTCAGCTTGCTTAATAACATCTACGCCAAAAACCGTTACTTTTCCTGACGAAGGTTTGATTAATGTACTTATAATACGCAGTGTTGTAGTTTTTCCGGCACCGTTTGGCCCAATAAGCCCAAATACTTCACCAGGATTTACTTTAAAATTCATATTTTCTAGTGCTTGTATATTACCGAATTTTTTGGCGACATTTTGCACATCAATTGCATAGTCCAAAATGGTTGCACCGTTAAAGTCATTGTTACTGATAGGCTGTATAAATTTAACGGTATGACTACTTGGCAAAATATAGTATAGGAGTTACGCGGTTGGGGTGAGTGTGTAGTTTGGGTGTGCTAGGTAGGCTTGTAGGGCTTCTCGAATTATGGTTGTTTTTGCTTCATACCAGCTTTTACCGGTTTTTAGTCTAAATATTTCAAAACGCAAAAACGCTCTTATAGCCATGCCAATATGGTTTGCTACCGCATGTGCTTTTCTAACAAAAGCTTTCTCAACCCCACAGCACTGCTTAATACCCCGATGATACTCTTCAATTCGCCAACCCAAACCAGAAAGCACAGTCCAATCTTTGCCAACCTCTAAAACATCACACCCATAAAAACTAACGTCTCCGTCTTTGGAGACTTTTCTAAACACCTTAATTAGCCCAAAGCCTTTCAAATAGACAGTCAAACCTAACTCACAAACCTCAACGGCGCACAAATTCACCTCACCTTCCCTATCACGTGTTGGATTTACTAGGCGGTTTTCTTTTAAACCACAAAAAAATGAATAGCCAAAGCTTCTAAGCAGCTTCAAATTCTCCAAACTACTATACCAGCCTTTCAAAAAGGACATATTTAGGCTTAAAACCTCTATTGCACACTGTTTTTAGCAACTCTTGAAAGTGATCGTTTTTGGTTTTACCATCAGCTTTATTGTATATGCGAAAATCAATTGGTATATGCACTTGGCCATCGCTCCAAAGCAGCGTGATTAGGTTTATGCCTCTAACTACGCGGTGGTGTTTTCCGCTCCAATGATAGGTGACTAAATCGATTTTTTCGCAGTAGGGCTTATCTAAGGTAGAATCATCAACGATTAAAAAGCCGCCTTGTTTGTTTATGAGCTGTTTTGCTTCTTCGTAGAGTGCCTGTGTGTTTTGAGGCAAACGTAAAAGCAACCGATTAAAAGCGTCATGCGCAGCAGTTATACTATGATCTATTTTGTGAGGCTGACATCTTGAAGCTTCACTACAACTAAAATTTCGTTGAGATGCTACTAAAAAATCAATATAATCCAGCGCATCACACTTCGCCAGATTCAACTACATCACCACATAATAAAAGCAAAAACAAACCTAAAAAACCAACTGCGTAACTCCTAA
>CAYSWL010000207.1:0-3442 GCA_964434745.1 uncultured Candidatus Bathyarchaeia archaeon
CTGGACAAATTTAAGCGGCATAACACCATCCAAACCAACATTAACATAAATTAATTAAATTTTAAACTCGACTAATAGGTCATTAGAGTTAGCACCATAACGAATTTGCATAACACACTGCTTTACGATATTAATTGCTTCCGTAAGCCTGCAAACAAACTACTCAAATTAGTTCTTTTCGCTATAGGGGCTGTTTTGAGTGCAAAAAAGTGGTTGTTTTGCAGCTTAAAGACCCAAACTGGAAGGCTCAATCTGTAGTTACCAAATCCGCTACAGGCTACTGATCTGAAGACTATGTAGCTGCAGTCTCTAGCTGGGGGATTTTAGCAAAGCTCTTATAGCACTTGCAAACAACATGGCTTCAATTTGGCTTTAAACAGGATTAATGGAGAGAAAAAATTATGGATTGGAAAATAGAAAAGATGGAACTAAATCAGTCTGTTAAAAAAAGTTTAGCGATTGGTTTGGTCCTGTTGCTATCATTTAGTACATTGCTAGTTCTCTTGCCGACCGTAGCTGCAGATTCAAGTGTTAATACGTATGCCTACCTTTCTGTTGCTCCTAATCCCGTTGGTGTAGGTCAACCTGTTTCCCTTATAATGTGGCTCGACAAAATGCCTCCGGTGAACGAGCAAAATCAAGCGTTAACATTCAATGACTATACTATAGAAGTCACTAAACCCGATGGGACAAAACAAACCTTAGGGCCATACCAGTCTGATTACATCGCATCCAAATACGTATCCTACACGCCCGACGCAGTGGGCAACTATACTTTCGTGTTCAAGTATCTTGGAGAAACACGCAATAATGTCAGACACTTTAGCGGAGCACCGCTAGGCAATTACACCTACTTGCCAAGCAACAGCAGAGTGATGCCGCTTACCGTACTATCCACCCCGATCGCAATGCACTACCCGCCCGCTGAGCTTCCAACACAGTACTGGCAACGCCCGATAAACGAGGAGAATCGTGAATGGTCCGCTATTGGAAGTAACTGGCTAGGTGTGCCGCTGTCATTTGGGAATGGCTACGACGCATTAGGCACATTTAACCCATATACTACAGCACCAAACACTGCACACATACTATGGACCAAGCAGCTCCTGTTTGGAGGTATAGTTGGGGGAGAATTTGACACTAAAGGATTCTATACCGGTTTATCATACGAAGAACACTGGGTTCCTCCGGCGGTCGTAATCATAGCTGGAAGATTATACTATCATTTGCCACTAAGCAACAACCCTACAGGTGGCGGTTTAGCATGTGTAGATCTACGAACTGGCGAACAAATTTGGTGGAAGAACATTAGCATCACTTTAGGGCAACTGCTCAATTTTGATTCAATGAACCAGCATGGTGTAATACCATACCTATGGCGTACTGGCTCGACGTATACAATGTACGATGCATTTTCTGGTGAGCCTATTTTGACCATGGCAAACGCCTCTACGGGCAAGATAATGTTCGATGACAACGGGAACATGCTAGTCTACGTGATGAACGGGGCTAGAAACTGGCTTGCAATGTGGAACTCAACAAAAGTAGAAGGGCTGATAACCCTAACGGGCGCAGCAGACGGTTACCAATGGCGACCACCTGTAGGAAGAACCCTAGATTGGCGAACGGGCATAGAGTGGAACGTCACAATACCTGAGATTCCCGGACAGACGTTAACGTTAGTTGGCAAGGACGTGCTAGTTTCAACAAAGGCATACCCAGATGAGAATCCGCCGTTAAATCAGCTGACAGGTTATGATGCACACACTGGCAAATACCTGTGGTCGTTTAACATATCCGAGTATGCGATGGTCTCACGTTCAAACTATCTCTTCGGACCAATCGTGGACGATGTTTTCACATACTTTGATCAAGCAAAGACAGTCTGGTTTGGCTATGACGCAAAAACCGGAAAACAGCTTTGGGGTCCAACTGAGCCTTATGATAACCCTTGGGGAATGTATAGTCAAAACTACCGCGGGGGTGGACAGCCATTCGTTCAAGTGGCATACGGCAAGTTCTATACAACAGGCTACGACGGAACGGTACGATGTTATGAGTTAAAGACCGGAAAGAACCTGTGGAATTACTTCACTGGATCGAGTGGTTATGAGACAGTATACGGCAACTATCCGATGTACGGCGGAGTAACTATTGCAGACGGCAAACTCTACATAACTAGCAACGAGCACAGCCCCACTTCGCCTAACTGGCGAGGAGGAAAACTGTACTGTATTGATGCTAACAACGGAACTCTTCTTTGGAGCGTAGCTGGCTGGATGATTGGACCTGTGATCGCAGACGGTCAGATGGTTGTGCTAAACTCTTACGATGAACAGATTTACAGCTTTGGCAAAGGCCTAACTGCTACAACAGTCTCTACACCAGATATTGCTGTACCAAAGGGAACGCCAGTATTGATCAAAGGAACCGTGACTGACCAATCACCTGGTCAGACTTGTCTTGGTATCCCAGCAGCAGGCACCCCAGCAATCTCTGACGAATACATGAGTGCCTGGATGGAGTATCTCTACATGCAGAAGCCAAAGCCAACCAACGCAACGGGTGTTCCCGTGCATATAACAGCAACTGATGCAAATGGTGTCTCTGTAGATGTAGGAACAGTGACAAGCAGTATTGACGGCAAGTTCAGTATTATGTGGACTCCACCAGCCGAAGGCATGTACACGATCACAGCATCATTTAGTGGGTCCGAGTCATATTATGCCTCACAAGATACAGCAGCGTTAGCCGTAAGCGCCGCGTCGCCAGTGCCAGATGCGACTTCAACACCAGCAATAACTTCGCCAACAATTGCCCCAACGACAACCGTTGCGCCAACAACTAGCGTAAATCCAACTGCTTCACCTTCAACAGCTATTGAGAACCCAAGTAGCTTCCCAACAGAGACAGTGCTCATTGCAATAGCAGCAGTCGCCATCGTTGCAGTCGTCACAGCCGCCGCAACAATACTACGTAAACGCGCATAAACCAGCAAATCAAGTGAGCAACATCTCCCTTCCATTTTTTTAGGATGAACATTAAAAAGCGTACTAGAACCAGCAGGCTAAGTATGGTTTTACGATTGAACTCTACAAAGTAAATGAGTAGTCACAAACGGGTTAACATTCTTTCTCTCCAAAATGTATTACCCACCAGAACTCTATCAAATCACCTGTTTGAATGTACTTTTAGATATTCCTTCTTACCTTTTACGTCTTAAAATAGTGGTATACCTCGGTTGATTGGTAAACAAAGTCGTATGGCTGGTTTACAAAAAACAAAGATAAAACAGCTAACACTCTTAGCGATTAGCATGGTTGGCGACTGGGAGGAATGCTGTTTAGAAAAGGCGGCAAGCACTTTCTTTATCTGTTTAAAGACTTACCCCAAGCCAGTGTGTTTCATTTGAAATGCTCTGATTGGGTATTTGTTAAAATCA
>CAYSWL010000208.1:0-3413 GCA_964434745.1 uncultured Candidatus Bathyarchaeia archaeon
TCAAGAAGGTAAAAAAAGTAATCAAAAACTTGAAAATATTGATGCAATAGATGTTCAATTAGTAGAAAAATTGTCTAAAAATGGTCGGTTGGCTTTTAAAAAAATAGCAGAGGAACTAAACACCTCAACAGACACTATAATTAGACGTTATGAGAAGCTTAGAAAGCTTAATGCAATAAAAGTGACAATACTAATTGACCCTCGTAAATTAGGTTATCAAGCGCTTGCAAATTTTTCATTATCTTTAACTTCTAAAAGTAATTCAGGTGAAACTATCAAGCAACTAACAAGAATTCCTAATATTTATCATATTGTGAAAACAAGCGGAGAGTATGATTTATTTGTTTTAGCAATTATAAAAGACTTTAAAGAGTTCTTTACCATAAGAGAGAAAATTACACAATTTCCAAACGTTAAAATTGTAGGCACAGAAATAGAAGAACTACTTCGAAATTATCCAGGTTACCACACATACATATCAACATTTAGCTAAAAAGATACAACTAAATCAAAAATTACACTTGGGCATTATGAAGCATAAAACAACGGCAATTAAACATAAATTTTAGGCTATCTTTTGAGTCTTCTAAAATAGCCTATCTGTTTTCACTGGTTGAAGAGGTTTGCTGGGGCTTTGGTCGAGCAAACATTTAGAGGAGAATTTTTTAGAGGAGAGAAATAAAACCCTTGTTTTTACCATTAACCTCGTTTGGGTTTTAACTGCCAAAGCCCATTCAGCCAATATTTTGTTCAGTAGTTCTTTCACAAAAAAGAAAAGAAGGTAGATTGTTGCATATTTTATTTATTTTTGCTTTCTTAGAAAGATCGCTGTGGTCATAACAATTACGATAATCATTATGGCTACCGTTGCAATTAGTAGGGTTTCTGTCGAGGTATTTGATGTAGGGTTGTCAACTACTGCTGAAGGCGAAGCTGTTGGAGTATTTATTGTAACTGTTGGGGTTGGTTCTGGTTCTGTTGTTTGGATTGGAACTGCTGTTGGTGCGATTATTGTAGGTTGTTCGCCAATTGAGATTGAAGTAATGTCAGTTGAAGCATAGTTGCTTTTTGTGCCGTCAAATGCTGCAGTTATAGTATAGAGCCCTTGCGCTGGTGGAGTCCATGAAACAGCATAGTGCCCGGAAATATCGGTGGTAACCTGAAGAGTATCAATTAAGTTGCCGTTTTCATTAGTAATGTATAGGTTTACTGGAATGCCCACTATATTTTCTGGGAACTCTTGTTGATTGTAAATGTAAGACATCCATTTACTTTGGCTCTCATCAGATAACACTGGTACAATGTTGAATTCACCTTTTTCAATCATTTGTTTTGCTCCAGGAGACTGGTCAGAAACTGTGCCCTGTATTGTTACGGTGTTTCCAACACCTGATGTTGCGGTAACAGTAGTAGTGCTGGGTCCTATACCAAAGCAGTATATTTGCTGGTCATAGCCGTTTGCTCCAATCACAAAACCATCAGCAAACGCTAAGTTTGTGAAAAAGCCAGGTGCAGACCATAAGAATTCGCCTGTTTCAGCGTCAAGGCATTTAAGTGTATATCCCTTCAACATAGGCGTATTTGGCGTATGTTCCAAACATGGCACATAAACTTTGTTATCACATAATCTTACACCGTCAAGTACTGGCCAACTTCCATAAGGAGTATCTAAGCTACTGCTTTCCTGATTGTACGTCCATAAATGATCCCCAGTTTCAAGGTCAAAAGCAATAACAGAGCCAGAGTAACCTGTGGCGAAAAGCTTTCCATAGCCAATTGTTGGAGCCCAGTCATACATTGAGTAGTCGGTGTCAGTGAATGTATTCATAGGTTCACTTGCCCAAAGATGTTTACCAGTTTCTTCGCTAAAGGCTTGCCATTGCATTGTCTCTTTTTGGTAAAAGACGTAGACGCCTTCATTACATGTTCTACATGGAGCATACATACTAAGAAGCCCAGGCATTGTCGATCCTGCAAAGCCATAACCGAATCCTGTTCTATTCTGAACCCAAAGTTGTTCGCCTGTCTTTGTACTGTAGCCTATGTGTATGTAAGTTGGAGCAGCAATGGTAGATTCAGCAATTATCACGCCAGTTTTGTAGTCAATCAGACCCGTTGTTTGCACTCCAGGCACATCAGGTATAGTAACACTCCACTGTATTCCTTTAGGCCAATCGACTAATGAAGGCGGGCGATATTGAGCAGCACTTGTGGATAAAGCAAGAGTTGAGTTCCACAAAGTTAATCTATTATTTGCGCCGTCAAGAATATACATCAGTATTTCACCATTTGGACCAATTGCAATTTTTCCAGCAGTTGCAGCTATATTACCGTAAGCAGCAGATACTGATGATGTGTTTTCTAAGGTAGTCATCAATCGTCCTGTAAATGCATCATACATTTTCCATGATTTGCCACTTGTACTCCATAGATACGCGCTAGCGCCGTGATAGCTTCCACCGTCAAAATTTAACACTTGGCCGCGAGTTATTGGTGACATAGTTTCATCTTTCCAGAGTTCTTCACCAGTGCGCATATCAACACATACTACGCCCGTTAAGCCTTTTGTTGTGGCAAACATATTATAGTATAGTCTTCCGCTGATGATTACTGGGGGAGTCATTAATGGTTCATAGACAATTCCATTATAGTATGCTTTTCCCCAGCCCAAATCGCCGTTAGCGATACCTCCGAATGATAGCGGTTTAGTCCAAACTATGTGCGCAGATTCTGGCGCTGTAGTGTAGGTGTTATAGCCTGATCCACCAAGACCTTGGCCTTCAAGCCAGTCACCGGCTATTTGAGACCAGTCTCTGTTTTCAGCACTTATTGGTCGTTTCCAGTAGCCATTAGGAAGTGGAGTTTCAGGAGATCCAAAGACTTGCTCTTGCTGCACAGTCAGTTCTACGCCCCTACTTTCGCATGATTTCCAGTAATACAAACCTGCAGAAAGCGCTCTAGAACTTGAAATGTTAATTTCTTGACCCGGGAAGATAACTTTGAAAGTATAGATTCCAGCCATTGTTGGTGTGTAGAGCATATAACTACTGCCCATTTCATCTGTTTCGTATGGCCCTTTTATCTCCGTTTGACCGTCAGGGCGAGTAACTTTTATTGTAAGACCTTCCCATCCTATGTATGCGGTGTTAGTTTGTTGTGGTGGTGAATCGCTAAGCCAGAAAAGTACATTAACAGTTTGATCAATGCCTGTAGGTGAGGGGGTAACTACCAAATAAGCCAAGGGTTCAAAGACATTATTGTATGTTTGTGCACTAGAAGCAGGCAGCGTTGTTAGCATAGCAGACATTGACAGCAGCAAAATAAAAGAAATTACTGCTAAGTCCTTTATATCAAAGCTAATTTTTTGGTTGTGTCTCCTAATCGGCTAGCTTTCCCTATGTTACCGCTATTCT
>CAYSWL010000209.1:0-3398 GCA_964434745.1 uncultured Candidatus Bathyarchaeia archaeon
ATTATCGAGTTAGCGTGAGGAAGATTTTGTTTTTCAACTTTAGAGAAATTTAATTCAAAA
This sequence comes from uncultured Candidatus Bathyarchaeia archaeon, assembly GCA_964434745.1. Lineage (GTDB taxonomy): Archaea > Thermoproteota > Bathyarchaeia > Bathyarchaeales > Bathycorpusculaceae > JADGNF01. Next base: position 61 of record CAYSWL010000209.1, read on the forward strand.
CATGAGGATTCCGATCAATACTTCGTTTTTTAAGGCGCAGAGGGTGGGATTGAACCGCTAATAACGTTGCCTCTATCGCCTTACGTCTTCTCCGCAACCTTCATTTTTATTCAATCAGGCAGTTCTTAACTAACGCCCTCTGCCACGGTTCTAATACTTAAGGTTAAGATACAAAAGAAAAGATAAGGCTAACAGCTCAACAAGCGGTTCAATCAGCGCAAACGGTCCTAAACCTGTAACTTGAAAGCTAAAGATTCCAATCACAATTGGACTTGACAGAATATCCTTTACTAGAAGTAGAAGCAGAAACATGAGTAACACAATCGTAAACTGCGATTTCGCTTTGCTGTACAATACTGCATACTTGATTGTTAGGAAGGCAAGAAGCGTTATGTTGACCATGAAGAGTACTGATCTGATAACATAATAGATTGCTAGATCTGCATCGTTTGATTGTATTGGACCAATAGGCGAAAGAAGGTTACCTGCCGCATCTCTAGGCAGGTTTGTAGAATACGATATCGCCCAAATGGCGGTTAATATTGCAACCGCTATTATTACGGGTATTATAAGTAATTGGATGCGTGTCTTATCTTTCATTTGTGTTTTCATCATCTTATCTCCTTATTCTGTTTTTTCCAGCTTCTTTTCATAATCTCCTCAAAGATTAGGTAGCCCTCCTCCATGGCTGGAGACAGGAAATAAGTGATTCCATAGCCTTCGCCTGCAGCAGTGACTAGTTTATTTTTTTGTAGAACATCTAGATGGTGTCTAACATTCTTGTAATCCATGTCAAGCAGGTTAGATAGTTGGTTTGCGTTTTGAGGACTATCTTTCAAGGCAACAATTATTTTAGCGCGAACGGGCCCCCCCAGGTGTACCTGCAACAAGCCATCCAATTAGGTATTTTAGGGATTGCCCGCTCACTGCCATACCTTACGCCTTGATATCGTCTAAAGAGTTAGGGCTAAGTATTTGATTTTTTGGTAATAAATATACGCTTTATCTGTATGACAGCAGAAATTAGGATAAGTTTGATTTAGCGGTTGCTTGGACTAATGCTTGGTTGCTTTTGGTGAAGATTTGGGTAGGACTTGGTTTTCTGTTGGTGAAGAACTGGAAAAATCGTCTAATACACTTTCTAGCGTAGGCATTGTTGATGATTAGGAGGTGAAAAAATGAACAAGAATGTTATGGCGTTAGCTATGGCGTTGATAGCTTGTGTAGTTATGCTTGGAGTTGTAACAGCACAAGCAGCAACTTATCATGACGCAGCAGGCAACCCAACATCAACCCCGCCTACAACAACGCCACCTCTCCCAGAAACATTGACAGTTCCACAAGAATTTGATGCAGCTGGCAATAAGGTCAAAGCTAAGTAACAAGCGTAGCGCCACAAGACTATACTTAGAACAATACCCTCTTTTTCTTTAAATAATACTCAAGGAAAAACAGAGTGAAAAGAAATTTAATGGATGAACATAGAAAAATGCTAAACAAACATGCTTAGTTACTATCACCCTTGTAATTTAGCAGAGAGAAAGCTTAAGAATTTCCAAAACAAATATCAAAACAAATACTAATACATGCTCAGAAGCTATCGAGTAATTATAGAAAAAGATGAAGACGGCGTTTTAGTTGCAAGAGTCCCAGATTTGCCTGGATGCGCTACAGAAGGGAAAACAAAAGAAGAGTTAATAAAAAATATAAAGGAAGCAATACAGGCATACCTTGAAGCACTAAAGGAACATGGCGACCCAGTACCTATCGAAACGGTGCAAATCAATGTCTAAATTACTGCCTGTCAACTATGACAAAGTAGTAAAAGTTCTTATCAGCATTGGCTATGTTGTTAACCACCAGAAAGGCAGCCACATAGTCATGCGACTTGCTGATCCACAGAAACACAATTCATTGTTCGGTTGTAGAAAAAACGAGCTCATGCTGGTTATCCCAGCGCATAAACCACTTGGAAAGGGCCTTTAGTAAGAATTGTTACTCTTATATTATTAAAAAATCGGGTGGGCACGCATATTTAACACATTTCTCTTCTTTGAGCGGTTAGTTAAACAGGTTTCAAAATTTTAATTTTTGTTCTAATTTTCTGGGTGTAAAATATTTTTTCAACTTCTATCTTTATTCCAAATTTTACACTTTCAACACCTTATTTTTAAGGTGGACTTTCATCGTTTCATTTCCGTTCTTTGATTTTCACTCCGAGGACTTCACATGTCTCAAAATCTAATTCAACTTCTACATTAAATTCCTTCAGTTCTTTAACAATTCTTCGAAGGAACGGACATTTTATGTAGTCCATACTCCCACCTCTTATTATTATATTCCAATTTAAAACACATATAAACAAATATTACGGGTTTTGATACAAGCTAAACCTGTAGAACAAAAATACAGAAGAGGTTATTTCCGTTTTCGGAAGATTTTGACCCCATCCATTTCAGTTACATAATTAAAACCAGCGCCTCAACAAGAGCAGTAGCTTCTTGCAGGGTTTTAGCAACTTTACAAACATATTCCTCTTCAACTGCTGGGAGCATATGAGTGTAAACAAGTGTATTTTCAATTCTTTTATGCCCTAAAACATATTTAACGTGTAGTATATCTTTAGTTTTGTAATATTCCATAGTTCCCTTCCAATGTCGAAACGACCGAAATGCTACTTGTTTAATTCTTGGATTCTGCAACTGGATAGCTAACTTAATTTTCATTTCGTCATATTTTCGTCTGAAAGACTTAAAACAATTAGTAGCAAATACTCTTTCGTTAATGTGTGGTAGTGTTTGTAATCTAATTAATAATTTTTCTGAAATGGGCAGGGTTCGTGTGCTATGGTTTTTTGTTGGTGTTATGCTTACTGTTTTTCTGGTTGTATCTATATCTATCCATCGAAGTTTCCAAGCCTCTCCTGAGTCTACTCCTGTCTCTTTTAAGAGTTGTAGATAAGTTGACATTTTTGGTCGGGCTTTATTAATTAAAGCATCTAACTCTGTTTCTAAGGGTAAAAAGAAAGGCTTGTCCTCTCTTGTAAAATATGGTCTTTCCCAAGTTTTGCCTAAGAACTTTACATAATAATCGTAGGCAGAGGTCAACAGGTCTTTGTTTGCTTCACTTGATGGATGGGTACAGATTAAAGTCTTGATTCGTGCTGGGTCGTCTATATTTCCAAGTTTACTTAATCTTTTTACTTTTTTGAGATAGCCTTTTGCTGTTACCTCTTTTACATTTTGTTTTAAAAACTCTAAAAAAGAGCAGGGGGTGTGTTGTTTGGTGCAGGGGGTGGGATTTGAACCCACGAACCTCTAGAGGATAGGCTCCTGAAG
>CAYSWL010000210.1:0-3363 GCA_964434745.1 uncultured Candidatus Bathyarchaeia archaeon
GGCTGGCCGGATTTGAACCGGCGTCTATAGCGCCCGAGGCTACAAGCCTGGACCATGCTAGCCGACAGCCCCTTTTTTAAATGTTCGTGGCTTTATGTTGATGGGCGAGTCACTAAAATAAGTGTTCCTCAACTATATGAGCTTCTGTTGCTTGTGGTGTTGTTGTTTTTTTGCTTCTTTGGCAGGTTTCCAAGATTTTCGAATAATGTCTGGGTAGTTTTCGTGAGTTTTTAGCCATTCTACTAGAAAGCTTTTGGTTTTAGGATCAGCTAGATATCCTGTGCCAAAATCGCCGTATTCGTTTCGCAGTAAGGCTATTGTGTTGTCACGTTCGACTTTGGCAAGTATGCTTGCGGCTGAAACGATTGGGTATGTGCGGTCTGCTTTATGCTCACTAATTATTTTTGTTTCAAAAGCACATGCTTTGAGTATTTGTTGACCAAAGCGGTCAGCAACTACGTCTGCGGCATCAACGTATGCTATATCAGGCTCTAACAGTGTTACAATTTCGCCCATTGTTTTTGCTTCAAGCCAATTTAGCTTTTGAAGTTTGACTTTACTTTCAACTGCACAATCAATTTGCTGAGGCGTAACTTTTGTGATTATGTACTTTTCAGCTATTTTAATTATTTCTGGTGCAATAGTCTCACGTTTTTCTGGTGACAATAGTTTGGAATCTTTAACACCTAACTGGATTAGTGCTGGTAAGTTTTCTTCTTTAACTAGTATGCCTGCAATAACAAGCGGTCCGATAACACATCCTCTGCCTGCTTCGTCAATACCTGCAATATGCATATTGTGCTTCTCCTAGTGTTTACACGATTAACTAAATCGTAAGCTATAACGGTTTCACTTCTTTCACCAGATCGTGTTTGTGGTGCTGCTTGCTGTAACAAGCTAAGTTAATGAGGATAAATTGTATATGCTATTTTAGGTGTACTGTGGTGACTAATTATCTTGTGGGCACTGGTGGTTGGGCATACTTTAATGTGCCGGGAAAAAACTCACTGGAGGTGTACGCGCAGGTTTTTAACTTCACTGAAGTTAACTATACATTTTATAATTATCCAAGTAAGAATCAAGTTGAGGGCTGGAGGCGAAAAGTGCCAGATAATTTTACTTTTGGTGTTCGTTGTCATCAAGATCTCACACACCATATAGGCCTTCGACCTGTAGAAGAAGCTTACACAGTTATTGATAAAATGGTCGATTGCTGTTCTAGACTAAAAGCTCCTTTTCTAGTTTTAGAAACACCAGTTACATACACATTTGGTGCAAAAGATGTCCAACAGGCTCGTGATCTGTTTTCAACTGTTGATCTTAGTGGCGTACGTTTAGTATGGGAAATGCGTGCTTCTCTAACTGATTTGGCTTTAAATTTGATGCGTGATTTTAATATAGTTCACTGTGTTGACTTATCGAAAAAAATTCCTAATGATTATTCTGATATAGTGTACTCGAGGCTTTTTGGAAAAGGTAAACATAATCTCTATCAGTTTACCGATAGTGAACTTGTCGACGTTAATAAAAACGCTTTAACGCATAATCCTAAGACGGTTGCTCTTTCTTTTCATGGAGCAAGAATGCATAGTGATGCGACACGGTTTAAAGGATACCAGCTTACAGGCAAGTTCATGCAGGTAACTTTAGATACAGGAGTTAACTCTGCTAGGGCTGTGCTAGCAGAGGACGCTACTTTTCCTGCCTCGAAAGCCCAACTTATTGATCAGCAGGGTTGGAAGGTAATTGATATCACAGCAAATCAGCGTGTTCATCTCTCGCAGTTACTTAATAAAATTCCCGACCGTACCTATAGTAGCATTACTGATATTGTAAACGCTTTGGAGCCAACAATCCATGAATAATACGAATATTTATTTGGGTACCTCAGGTTGGAGCTATAAAGAATGGGAAGGCCCTTTCTATGAAAAGGGTGAAAAACGTAAACTTCAGGCATACGCTAAGATTTTTGGTACTGCAGAAATCGATTCTACCTTTTATCGTGTACCCTCTAAAGGTATGGTGTTTGGATGGTTACGTTATACACCGCCAGATTTTGTCTTCACAGCTAAACTTCCTCAAACTATAACACATTTTAAGAAGTTGGGGCTAAAAGGAGATGTTAAACCTGATTTGGAAGAATTTCTAAATATTATGCGTCCTCTTCAGCTGGGCGGGAAACTAGCTTGTCTATTAATTCAGCTTCCGCCATCATATAGTTATAATCCTGAAAACTTGCGTAGATTTTTTGAGCTTTTAGATCCGATGTTTCGATACGCTGTAGAGTTTAGACATATTAGCTGGATACGTTCTGAAACTTGGTCTTTACTAAAAGAGTTTGATGTTGCATATGTTAACGTTGATGAACCATTACTTCCACCTGATGTGAACTTGACAACAGATTTTACATATTTTCGTTGGCATGGTCGAGGTAATAATCCTTGGTTTGATTATAACTATCCTTACTCTTTACTTGATGCTTGGGTGCCTAAAGTGGAAAAAGCTTCTCAACAAGCAAATAAAATCGTAGGTTATTTTAATAATCACTACCACGGCTATGCACCTGAAAACTGTCTATACCTAATAGAAAAACTTGGATTGCTCACTAATGAACAAAGAGGTCATAAAAATAAAACTCATATAGAACAAGCAACTCTTGGTGATTTCACACACTGACTAAGAATTGGTTATCTTCTTTTAATATGTGTGATTTTACTAAGTTATGTTTAGTGTGTGCGTGTGTTATTTTCTTTTTTGTTATTGATTTTACGCTTAAAATGTATCCTTTTTTGGTATAATATTTGTGATAATCAATAGTTGTTTTATTGTTGTATTGTGACAACCACATAATTTTATGACACAGTTTAGCCCAAATTAGCTAGTTAAGAGGTATTCTATGAGTAATCTTTCACATAAAATCCTTACACAATCTGCGTTATGCCTAATTTTCGTTTTATTGATACTTCCTTTAGGGCTTAATTGGCAGGTAACTGCTCAAACATCCACAATAACACTTTCACCAACTTCTACACCCACAACACAAGCCGAATGGATATTATCTGTAAGTCAAATTGGTGATGGTTCAGTACAAGTAATTAGTCCTGATAATACTACCCCTATACGCTCTACTGGAATATACACATATCCTGACGGTACAACCTTAACATTACAAACCCATAAACATCATGATGGCTGGCGCTTTGATCACTGGCTTATAGACGGCACAACATTTACAGATTGGAAAACTACTATTACAATGAATAGTGACCATACAATTGAAGCCTACTTTGTTCCATGGAATTACACTTTGTCTATATCTAATTCAGTCGGAGGCTTCACCAACCCTACAGGTGACCACATTTA
>CAYSWL010000211.1:0-3360 GCA_964434745.1 uncultured Candidatus Bathyarchaeia archaeon
TTCTTGACACAACATTACTGAGGGGGTGGGTACACCCAGCCGTGGGAAAAGGTATCTAACCTGATTGTTTTAGCTTATTTCTTTTTATTATCATAACTGCCGTCAACGCTACTACTATAGCAAGTGGTAAAACTATCCAAGCTGGAAACTCTGGCACTGTAGCAGTTGGTTCTATGCTAGCTGTTGGTTCTATGCTTGGTGTGGGTTGTTTTATTGGAGAATTTGAAGCTAATATGCTTGATGTAGGGCTTGGTGTAGCTATTGTAGTTGGTGTAGCGGAAGGTGTTGATGTTGGACTTGAATTTTCTTTTTCATATATGTCAATAGTTCCAAAGTAGCTAACTGTAGTGTAGAATGGATGTTTACCTATAGTTATATTATAAGAATCATCATGCCTAAGAAGAACTGCTTGGGTAAAGTTGAAAGTGCTTAAAGAATCACCATAAGTTGAGTAATTGAATACTAATCCTTGTTTATTACCAATGATTTGGTAGATAACCTCATAGCTATTATCCGCTGTTGATGACAAATTAAAACTAACAACATTTCCAGCTTTAGCATCAAAAGAACAAAGAATATCTCCAGCATTAAACCCAGCTAACTTATCATTAAACGTAAAATGGTCTAAAAGAATAGCAGAGATAGGTGATTGCAAAGGTGTTGGTGTTGCTAGTGAAGTTGGTGAAGTGTTTATGGTAAAGTTTACTGTGCTGTTTTCATAATATGTGATTGTGCCAGGATATGGTGTAACAAACCTGTTAGTATTTGGATAATTATATGTTGCATACACTGTTAAAGTATGATTACCTTCTGATAGCTCAGTTAGATTTACAACTCCACTAGTTATGATTGGAGAAAGTACTGATATGCCTGTAGTTGTTGTGCCGTTTGCATAGGTTATTGTTCCATAATGTGGCTCAACTGCTGATGTAGTTGGAATCTCACCTTTAAAGACTCCATCTAGCCTATAATTTAGTGAAATCTTTAGCTCTATTCCTTGAAGTGCTGAGATATTAACAGTTAAAATCTGCAGCTTTGAAGTATAGGTGCTGTTTAATGGAGAAATTATGTTAATTCCAGAGACAATAGGTGGTCTTGTTTGAGAATTAGCATTAACAATCTGCAACCCAACAATTAATGAACCTAAGAGTACAAAGATAACGACCACTATTAGTACAAGCTTCATACTTGTCACTATTACCCTATAATGCTAAGTAAGCTTTAGCTCTCCCTCAAGAACACAACTGTTCTCCAGCAAGAACAGCCTAAAGCAGAGAAGCAGCCTAAAAAAACTTGTCTATCTCTATTTCTTAACTTTCTTAAAATAGACAATAATGCCTACAATGACAGCTATTGCTACTATGCTAACTACACTTATTGTTAAGCTATTATCTTCCAAATTAGATTCATGTGCTATTGGGCTTGCTGAGTAAGTAGGCTCTAGTGTTGATTGCTGTGTTGGAGAACTTGTAGGAGATAGTATAGGTGTTGGTATAGGGCTAGGTGTAGGTGAAAGTGTTGGTGTTTGGGTTGGGGAAGGAGTGCTTTCTATGTATCTGTTTGTAGTGAAAGTTACTGTTTGTGAAACACTCATAGAATACTCATGGATTAATGGAGCACTAGCCCAGTTGTGTGTATTTGGTGGTGGAGTTGGAAATTCCCAGTAAATAGTTATTCCTACTACAGTTAGCTTTAGATTATGTGTACCGTTAGATAGTGCTTCATTTAATGGTATGCAAAAGTTTGTGCTTGCTTCTAATTCATCATAGGGAGGATTATTTTTAGCTGTATAGATCTTAGATTCTTGCCCATCTAGCATGTAAGTTATTGAGTGTATTCCACCATAAGGCTTTCCACCAGTTGGTATCCATGAGTTAGGCTTAGTTACTGTAAAATTCAAATTAACATCATTTGAGTAAAAGGTGTTGTTGATTGGTGATTGGATTGTTGGAGTTAGGCTATCAGTAATTGGTGTTTGAGGCATATATATCCAATTAGCCGTAACCACTTCAACAATTTGCCACCCAGGAGCAAATGAAGCTGGAAGTAATAAACCAACTGTTAGTATTACAGCTAGTTTGCTTTTCATTAGCATCTATTTAGCTGCATGATTGGCTAAGTGTTAAAGAAGGTTATGGAAAATCACCCTAAACAGGTAAGCAACTAAATCTTTGCAGATTTGCTAAATATACAGGGTAGGTACACCCAGCCGTGGGAAAAGGTACTGTTATTCATCACCAAATAGGTCGTCATAAATTAAGCAGTCATCAGACATCTCATCAACATCTCTATCTATGTCACCTTCTTCAAATTCAGAATAATCGTTACTAATTTTGTTTGTTTGCTTTAGATTGTCAATATTTTGGCTATGTTTAGAAAATATGCTATATAGATAAAGGCTGATGGCTAGAATTAAAATGCTAAATAAAAGAAGGAAGAGGCTCATTATTTTCGCTTCCTAAAAAGCTGTATATCACCCATTGAGCATACGTGTTCGAAACCTTCAGAGATTAGCTGTGTAGCTTCTTCAACTGTTTTTGCTGCTCTACAGGTATATTCTTCGCTTCCAAAATTTATTGAGTGGGTGTAAACTATTGTATTCTCGATTCTTTTATGCCCAAGTAGCCATTTAACGTGTAGAATATCTTTGGTTCTATGGTACTCCATTGTAGCTTTAAAGTGTCGAAAACTTCTAAAAGCTATCATGCTCAATCTTGGATTATTCAATTTATTGGCTAATCTACTTCTCATTTGGGTGTAGCATCGTGACCATGTGTCTAAATCTTTTGAAGCAAATACTCTTTCGTTGCGTCTAGGTAACTGTAATAATCGTGATAGTAATCGACTGATTATCGGTAAAGTTCTTGCATTATGGTTCTTAGTTGGTGTAATAGATACAGTTCTTGTTTCAGCGTTTATGTCTACCCAGCGTAGTTTCCATGCTTCACCACTATCTGCACCAGTTTCTTTGAGAAGTTCAAGCCAAGTAGACATTCTAAAGCTGGCATTACTTATGAGCATATCAATTTCATTTTCAAGTGGCACAAATATTGGCTTATCTTCTCTTGTAAATCGTGGCTTTATCCAAGTTAGCCCTTTATAGCGTACATAATAATCATAGGCACTTGCCAAAAGTTCCTTTCTTGACTCACTTACTTGGTATGTACAGATAAGGGTCTTAATTCGTTCAGGGTTGTCTAAGTCACCAAGTTTAGCTAATAACTTTAACCGTTTGATGTAGGTTTGTGCTGTTACTTCTCTAAGATTATGTAAAAGAAACTCGTAAAGCGTAGGGTTCACATAAGAGTGCAGGGGGTGGGATTCGAACCCACGAACGCCTACGCGATAGGGTCCTAAGCC
>CAYSWL010000212.1:0-3359 GCA_964434745.1 uncultured Candidatus Bathyarchaeia archaeon
TAATTGGATCTTCAAACAGTGAACCATCATCAACGCCATTGTTAATTAGGTTGTAAATAAAACTAGGGCTTATTATTTTGTCTTGATAAGCTATGGAAGGTTCTGTTTCGTTCCATTTTGCCTCTGAAAAATTCCATGAATGCTCTTTAGCTTCTTGGAAGGTCTTTGTATAATATCCTACTGCCCAAGACGCACAAGAACCCTGCTTCCCTTGGTCACCGATTGGCGGAAACCAAGGCGTTAAAGATAAATCAACACTGGAAGGTAAATCCTGAGAAATAGCTAACTTATGTACTAAAGGGGTACTTTGAGCGATTTTTAACCATTCTTCTTCAGTAGGCGGAATTAGCCCAGTACCATGACCATCAATAACTATAGGATAGGCTCTACCTTCTTCATAAACCCCAATTAAACTTTTTAATTCTAAAAGATCACTGGAGGAAATCATAGATTCAATTATTGTTAAGTCAGAATCAACAGACACATTAGTGTTCAACCCGTCTGTAGCTGAATGGAAATCTTTTTGTTCAACTCCAGAACTTAACTGAAAAGATGCAAACAATGAGAATGCAAGCAACGAAATAATTAGTAAGCCTTGACATTTAACATGGATTTTCATATTATTCACCAATTACAATATACCATACTTAACCTAACCAGTAACATGCAGGCAAAGATAGGTCGTTCTTTTTACTGATGCAGGGTTTTACTTAAACATTAGGAATAAAAAAAATAAAAGTGATTGACAACAAAAAAAACCATCTTACATACATTAACCTTCAACAACAAAAATCTAACATTAAGCATAAATATTTACGATAGTTGAGTATGCTTTTTTTAAAAATTTATCAGAGGTATTTAAATTACCTTTTGCTGTAGCGATGCGGGTGAATCTGATGTCCACACCCGATTACGAATGTTCCAAATGTAAAAAAGCGTTTTCACATGCAGACTACAAACAAAGTACTTACTGCCCTACATGCGGTGAAAGATTATGCCGAAAATCACTCTCACCACCTCCGTTTAAAGTAGACGGATTTTTTGCTGATTTCTTACGACTGAAAAGTTTTGAGGTAACTGAAGATATTATCTACAACGATGTACCACTCTGGCTATCAGCTAGAAAGAAAGCATATATAAAATATCGTGAGAAGCTTTCAGCTGAAAAAATAGCTGAAAACGATAAGTGGTTAACAGATTTTAAGAATTTTCTCCACTTCAAATATAACCAGTCATGGAGCCTAAACCGCAGTGGACTTGAAGCTTTGTCAAATCCAGATCAACTAAAAAATCTGCTAATATTTATCCAAGATGAATCAATCAGAATCGACCAGCGCATACGCGAGACTCTTCAAGGTAAAAGCCGTTGCCCTGGAATAAATAAGAACATTGTAACTGGATTACTGCACATATTTTATCCTGACAAATATGGAGTCTGGAATAAACAAACTGATGACGCATTAAAGAAAATTGGACGATTCCCAGCTACCTCCACAGACCAAGGAAGACACTACCTCAACATTAACGCAGCACTAACAAAATTAGCCACTGAGCTACATTCCAACTTAACAGCCATAGACGCATTCATGTGGTACTTAAACAGATAGCAACATAACAAACATAAGCCATATTGAGCTTAAAAACAACAATTATTTTTCTTTCACATTATCAACTTTGCAGCCCACATCAATTAATTTACTAACCAAGCATAACAAAACAATAACATAGCCATATCAAATAGAAAAAATTCAGATGATCTTTTAACCATATAAAATTATTAAATACAAGCTAGTTTCAATATAAATACAGTCTAAAACAGAAGGTAACTATACAGCAAATTTCAAATCATGTGATTAGCATGACAGACAAGTCAATAATCATTATCGGTGCAGGGCTAGCAGGATTAGCCACAGGATGCTACGGGCAAATGAATGGATATAAAACAAGCATTTTCGAAAGACAGCCCAAACCAGGTGGTGTGTGCACCTCGTGGAGTAGAAAAGGATACACATTTGACTATACAATTCACAATCTTTTTGGCATAACTAGCGATTCTGCAGATAATGTTTTTTGGAGAGAAATAGGTGCACTTAAAGATCTAAAAATACACAGCTTCAAAGAATTTGTTCAAGTTGAAGATAATAACGGAAAAAAATTCACTGTCTACACAAATTTAGATGCGCTTGAAAGGCACATGATCATGCTCTCACCAAAGGATCAAAAGAAAATACGCGAATTCGTTAATACTTGTCGACGGTTTAGCCGCTATGATTTATTTGCAGCATTAACCGGCGGAATAGGTACTAAAATTAGGATGCTACCGATTTTAGGTTCTTTGATGAAGTATAGCAAAATAACACTTGATAATTTTGCTCAAGAATTTAACGATCAATTTCTTCGAAAAGCAATTCCAACAATACAATATGATCTACCGCAAATACCCACCATTATTCCTTTAATTTTTCTTGCAACAATGAACAAAGGTGACGGCGGGTGGCCTATTGGTGGCTCTTTGGCACTTTCGAAAAACATTGAAAAACGTTACTTAGAATTAGGCGGACAAATCGCATATAACTCAACGGTAACAAAAGTTATTGTCGATAACCACAAAGCAGTAGGCATTCAATTAGAGAATGGTCAAAAGCATTTTGCTAACTATATTGTTTCTGCAGCTGATGGTTACAATACGATATTTAAAATGTTAGAAGCAAAATATGTTAGCGATTCTATTTGTGAGTATTATAAGTCATTTCCAAAAACCATACCTTTCGGGTTGGAAGTATGGTACGGGGTTAATCTGGAGTTTAATGGTGAGCCGCATGCTTTAGTGCTTTTTTTAGATAAACCATTAATGATTGAAGATCGAGAATACAACAAACTTGATGTTGAAATCTTTAATTTTGACCCATCACTTGCCCCACCTGGAAAAACCGTAATCAAAGTAGTAATGGACTCTAACTATGAGTACTGGAAAAAACTATCAACTAACCCTAAAGCATACAAAGAAGAAAAAAGCAAAATTGCAGACATTTTTGCTGAAAAATTAGACAAACGCTTTCCAGGATTTAAAAACCATATTGAAACCGTTGACGTTGCAACACCTATTTCTGTAGAACACTGGACAGATGCTTACCGAGGCTACAGTGTACCTTACCCTGCACCCGAAAAAATCGCCAAAAAAGTTACCAAAAATGGCCTAAGCAAAACACTGCCAGGACTCCAAAATTTTCACATGGTCGGACAATGGGCAGGCGCGGTATATTCTACAAACCAAGTTTGCTTAATGGGACGTGACCTTATTCAGCAACTCTGTAGATCGGAAGAGCGTCGTGTAGGGAAAGAGTGTAGGATAGGGTGTA
>CAYSWL010000213.1:0-3352 GCA_964434745.1 uncultured Candidatus Bathyarchaeia archaeon
GCTTTGATGGGCACAATTATTCATCCTCTTAATTTGAAACTGGTAAAGCAATTTTATGATCCAACATATACTTTGTGGTTTACTCTAACAGCTATGGCTGCATTCCAGATTTTGCAAAATTAAGTAAGAAGTTGTTACTCATAATTGAGCCAGCAAATTATTAAAAAATATGCTGTGTTGCAATCCGTGGCTTTCGCCCACAGGAAGGTTTGTAATTATGCTTACTAATGCCGATTTGAGAATTGTTTTTCGAGAAGAGACTGTGTCTTAATGCGTAACCTTTAATTTCTGCATCGACAGGAAGCCTACACACGGAAAAGAAGGTCAACAGTGACATGGGAACTTTAAACCTTGACAAAATTTTCAATCCTCAAAGTGTGGTCATTGTCGGCGCAAGCGACAAGGAAGGCTCAGTCGGTCATGCTATAGTCAAAAATTTCACACAACTTGGCTATACCGGCAAAGTATATTTTGTTAATCCACGAAAACCCGAACTTTTTGGCGTTAAAACTTACCCAACAGTACTTGCTGTTCCTGAACCATGTGATTTAGCAATGATTGCTACTCCAGCACCAACAGTTCCAGGAGTAGTAGAAGAATGTGGAAAAGCAGGCGTAAAAGGTGCAATCATTGTATCAGCAGGCTTCAAGGAAATAGGTGCTGAAGGAAAAGCTTTAGAAGAAAAAATAATAGATTTAGCCAAAAAGTATAACATACGAATTATTGGTCCAAACTGCATCGGCATCATCAGACCAAGACTCAATCTAAATGCTACTTTCTTAGACAAAGTGCCAAAACCTGGCAATGTCGCTTTTATCTCTCAAAGCGGAGCATTAGGAGCAGCAATTTTAGATTATGCTATCCACGAAAACATCGGGTTCAGCAACTTCGTCTCAATCGGATCTATGGTTGACGTCGACTTTGGTGATCTCATTGACTATTTTGGAACTGACCCTAAAACTAAAAGCATACTCATGTATGTTGAAGGAATAACCGAAGCCCGCAAATTCATGAGTGCTGCCCGACACTTCGCAAGAACTAAACCAATAATTGTTGTAAAATCAGGCAAATTTACCGAAAGCGCTAAGGCAGCAGCATCACACACAGGATCAATGTCTGGAGAAGACTCAATTTATGATGCAGTATTCAAACGAGCAGGCGTAGTGCGCGTAGATGAAATCGCTGACCTATTCAACTCCGCAGAAGTTCTAGGTACCCAACCCCTGCCTAAAGGTCCCAATATTGCAATCATAACCAATGCAGGCGGACCTGGAGTTATGACTTCTGATGCAGTTATCGGTGCAGGTGGAAAACTGGCCAAAATTAGCCAAAAAACAATTGACTCTCTTAACAAAGTCCTTTCACCTTTCTGGAGCCACGGCAACCCAGTTGACGTTTTAGGTGATGCTACTCCTGAAGCATATCGGGCTGCAGTTGAAGCATGCATAAATGATGAAAACGTTGACGGAATAATAGTTGTTTTAACTCCACAAGCAGTAACCAAACCCGTAGAGACTGCCAACGCAATAGTTGACTTGATCAAAAACAAAACATACCAAAACAAGACGATTTTAACATCATTTATGGGCTTTGGCAAAGTAACTGAAGCAAACGCAATTCTAAACTCTAACAACATCCCAACTTATTCTACCCCTGAAGCAGCTGTCAAAACCTACATGTACATGCACCAATACCAGAGCAATGTTCAATTAATCTACGAAACACCTGAAGAACTACCAGTTGATGCTTCACCACCAAAACGTCCAATAAACGTAATCTTCCGAAATGCCGCTTCAGAAGACCGTGAAGTCCTAACTGAAGATGAAGCTAAAAAAATCCTCAAATACTACAACTTCCCCGTCGTCCGAACAGAGGTTGCAAACAACGTAGATGAAGCAGTAGCATACGCTCAGCAAATGGGTTACCCAGTAGTTATGAAAATACTCTCACCACAAATCATTCACAAAAGCGATGCCGGCGGAGTTATCCTTAACATTCGCTCAGAATCTGAAGTTCGCAATGCATTTGAAACCCTTATTCAACGTGCAACAGCTTACAACCCTAATGCCCAGATAATTGGTGCAACCGTACAACCTATGATCCAAATGAAAGGCACGGAAATTATAATCGGCGGAAAAACTGACCCCGTATTCGGCCCAACTATCTTGTTCGGTATGGGCGGTGTAGGCGTTGAACTCTTCAAAGATTATGCAATGGGTCTTCCACCACTAAACACTACTCTAATAAAACGCATGTTAGAAGAAACCAAAGTTTACAAACTCCTCAAAGGCTACCGCGGAACACCACCTGCAAACCTGAAAAAACTCGAAGAAACTCTAATACTATTCTCACAACTACTAACAGATTTCCCACAGATAAAAGAAATAGATGTTAACCCTCTACTGATTAACGAGAAGGACGCAGCTATACTTGACGCTAGAATAATTATCGACAAAGACGACGTATACAAGAAATTCGAACCACACGAACATATGATTATTAGTCCATACCCCAAGAAGTATGAGACAATCTGGAAACTCAAGAACGGTCAAGATGTGCTCTTACGTCCAATTAAACCTGAAGATGAACCTATGTGGCTAGAAATGTTCCAAAGCCTATCAGACGAATCCATACGCTATAGATTCTTCCAAATGCTAAAAGATACGCCACACGAAGTCCGCGTACGATACTGCAATATTGACTACGACCGTGAAATTGCCATAGTTGCAGAACTTATGGAAGGCGGTCGACGTAGACTCTTAGGTGTAAGCCGACTTAGCATTGAAGCTGACGCAAAACACGGTGAAATGTCCTTCTTAGTAGGAGACAGATGGCAAGGACTCGGCTTAGGAACCAAGCTAGTTGACTACACACTTGACATTGCCAAAGAGAAAGGTATCGAAAACCTTTACGCTATAATGCTACCAGATAATTACCGCGCAATAAGCTTAACTAAGAAAATGGGCTTCGACCTTGAATACCTCAGCGATAGCACAGTCAAAGGCACCCTTGACCTTAAAGAAGAAATCCTCCACGACACTTGCCCATATTTACCTGAACCACCCAAAACAGAAGTAAAAGCTGAAGAAAAACCTGCAATCAAAGCTGAAACTAAACCAGAAACCAAAGCAGACGCGAAAACTGAAACTAAATCAAAGAAAGATGAAGCAAAAGCAAAAGAAGAACCACTATCTCAAGTAATCTTCGTCACGGAAAAAAAGGACTCTAAATCCGAAACATCCCCAACTTAATCTGCGGCAAAAAGCCAAGATAGGGCATATTGCCCTGAAATATTTCTTTTTTTGTATGAAAATCCTTTTTGCCCTAACCATTAGCAACGACAGTGTAACCA
>CAYSWL010000214.1:0-3348 GCA_964434745.1 uncultured Candidatus Bathyarchaeia archaeon
TGGCGAACAGCTTGGGTGGATTTGGCAAAGTTAAGATGGGAAGATAATCTGCTTGGAATATACTATTATGATGAGCCGGGAGGAATGTGGCTAGATACAATTACTAATGAGACTTTAATTCGAAGAGGGGGACTTCCTTCAAATGCTACCTATTCATCTATAGCTCAAAGAGCAGTTAGTGAATTAAGAAAGGACCCAGGCATTGTTCAATTGAAAAATAATTCGATTCCGATTTTTGTTTCAGATTATGCACTGTACTGGTTTGACTATCTAGCAGGTTATGATGTTGTTTTCACAGAAATGGGTTGGAATCATAGTCTTGCGCAAGATATTGCATTAACTAGAGGCGCTGCAACTTTACAAGATAAAGAATGGGGTGCAATAGTTACTTGGAGATATGATCAAGCACCCTACCTAGATAGTGGAGAGGCAATCTATAACCAGATGGTAGCTGCCTATCAAGCAGGCGCTAAATACATTACAATTTTTAATTATCCACAAATGATAGATAATTTGTATGGTGTAATGCAAGATGAACATTTTGATGCACTTGAACGTTTCTGGAGTGATGCAGTAAACCGTAAAATTAGCCACGGCTTAATAACCGCTAAAGCTGCTTTAGTTTTACCTAAAGACTACGGCTGGGGCATGCGCCACTTAAACGATCGCATCTGGGGCTATTGGGGACCGGATGATAAATCGCCAATAATCTGGGAAAGAAAAAACACTCTTCTAGAACAATATGGATACGCTTTAGATATTGTCTATGAAGACCCAACATTTCCGGTAGCAGGAAAATATGACCAAGTTTATCTTTGGAACTCTACAGACCCCATTAGTGAGTAACTGAAAAAAGGTATTATGGTTTAGGGTTAGTGTATCCCGTGTAACCTAACACTTAACTTCACAGCGGAGCGAACCGCTCCTCTAAGGTAAGCTCTCTCTGGCACGGGACCCTCAGCCATGTTGCACGATTGGGTAAAAACTAAGGTTCACAGGTACAAGTTTTGTAGGTCTTGCTCCTCTGTTAGTTCCGTTATTCGTGCTTGCTCTATCTGGCCGAGACAAAGAAAAATAGGTAGTTTGAATAATTTATTTGCTTCCCTTCCTTTGCATTATTTTATAAAACATTAACAAGCTTCTAAGCACAAAACCGTGAATAGAATAAAAATGGATTTTTGTTAAAGTTGTATTGAGTATTTTTTAGCGGATTATTTGAATACTAGGTTTGTTAACTACGTTTTGAGGTTTGCCATTGGCGAACTCGAAAATGTTTTTTACCGTTGTACAGAGTAGTCGCTGGAGGGATTCTTTACTGTTAAAAGCACAGTGAGGGGTAATAATTACGTTACGTAATCTTAGAAGAATATGGGTCCTAAGAAGAGTTGCTAGCTGTTCACGCGGAACATTATCTAAAAGTAACTGAGCTTCCTCACGTATAAGTGACTCTTCTTCTAAAACATCTAACCCTGCACCAGCAAGATTGCCCTTAACCAACGCGTTGGCAAGAGCTTGACTATCAATTAAGCCACCTCGAGCAGTATTAATAACTACAGCATCTTTTTTCATATAACCAAAAGTTTCTTTGTTAAGAAAATGATAAGTCTCATCATTTAAAGGCAAATGAAGCGTAACTACATCGGCTTCTCTTAGCAAAAAATCAGAATCCACATATGAAAAACCTAGTGACTCTGCGGCTTTCATATTAGGATACTTATCGTAGGCAAGAACTGTCATCTTAAAGCCTTTAGCGATCTCTATCACTTTTTGCCCAATACGACCGGTCCCAAGCACACCTAAGACTTTTCCATTCAAGTCAAACCCTTGAATATTTTGGCAACTAAAATCGCCTCTTCGGGTACGTTCATATGAGTCACTAATCATACGTGAAAGCGACAAAATTAAAGCAAACGTATGTTCAGCCACAGTAATTTCACCATAAGTAGGCACATTACAAATCAAAATACCACGACGATTACATTCTTCAACATCAACATGATCAAAACCAGTAGACCGCGTAGCCACCAAACGCAACTGAGTTAATTTTGAAAGAACCGCCTCATTCAACTTAGAGTATATAAACACAGACACCACTTCAAAATCAACAACCTCAGCCACATTTCGTTCATCTAATACATCTTTAGTAAAACGAACCGTATGACCTTGAAAACTCTCCCTAAGCAGCGGCTCTTCCCAATCTTGAACCTCAAAAAAAGCAATCTTCACAAAACATCGCCTACAAAACTAAAGCAAACTCAAACAATTAAGGCATATGGCAATCACACAAACTCAATACCGTAAATATAAGGGGCCGGGGCGGAGATTTGAACTCCGGCGAAAGGCTCCACAGGCCTCTATGCTAACCAAGCTACATTACCCCGGCCGCTTTTCCATGCAAATCTTTGATTCCGTAACACTTGCGCGTGTTTTCGGTCGTAGCTTGGTATCATCCTATACATTCTCCTTTATTTCCGTTTCCGCATCAGTTGAACACCATTAACAACCATAAAGGGCTCAAAACCGATTTCCCCTAGCTTGATTGCTTCATCAACTGAGTTGACGGTTTTTATTATGAATTTATCGTCAGGTATATTCTTGAATAGGCTTTTTTCTAGTTGTATGTATAGGCGTGTGTTTTCGATTGATCGGTGTCCTAAAAACTCTGCAACATATAGCAGATCTCTTGTGTAGTGATAGAGCATTGTAGCTTTCCAGTGTCGCAATGTGTGGAAATGTATCTCTGTTAGTCTGGGATTGCTTAGTTTGAAGGCTAGGCGTTTTTTTGATCTGTGTAGGGTTCCTTTTAGGCTATTTAGTGTTGTTTGTCCAAATAGATAGCTATTTGTTTTTGGTAGATTGTTAAGCATTGTTAAGAGTTTGCCGCTTAGTTGGTTAAAGATTCGTGGGTTGCTTCCCTTCTCTGGGTGGTTGCATAGTATGATTCTGCGTTCAAGGTCTACGTCTTTCCATTCTATTTGGATTGCTTCACCGCATCTCAGTGCGGTTTCTTTGAGTAGTTGTAAAAACGCTGCTACTGTTGGGCTGCATCCGGCGATTAATTCGTCTATTTCGTTTTCTGTTGGTATGAAAGGGATTTTGCGAGTTATCTGATATTGTGGTGGTATCCAGTTTATGCCTAAATATTGTGAGAATTTATTATAGGCTACTACTGCGTTTCTTGTTCTGTTGCCGCTCCAGTTCTGTTTAGACATTACGGTTTTAACGCTTTCAGGGTCTGCTAAGTTTGCACCGCGCTTCTTTAAGACATCTAAGATTTTCCAGCTTAACTCTATTGTTCCAGGCAGATCGGAAGAGCGTCGTGTAGGGAAAGAGTGTAGGATAGGGTGT
>CAYSWL010000215.1:0-3284 GCA_964434745.1 uncultured Candidatus Bathyarchaeia archaeon
AGATCTACCCCCTATCCTACACTCTTTCCCTACACGACGCTCTTCCGATCTTCCTTGAGCTTGTGCAGCATCCCCGATTTCAATTCTACTTTAGCTCGATTTGAACACGAAGACATCGAAAAAGGCGAATTTGTCTGTAACGAATTTCAATTCTACTTTAGCTCGATTTGAACGCAGCATAATAGCAGAACATAACGCTAAATATCTTAATTTCAATTCTACTTTAGCTCGATTTGAACGTAGACCGAGCAACCGTCTACCGTGACTTTGAAGAAATTTCAATTCTACTTTAGCTCGATTTGAACGCAACAGCCGCAGCCCAGCCACAGGTGAACGCATAAATTTCAATTCTACTTTAGCTCGATTTGAACAGGGCCTGATTTTTGCTTGTTTTTACTATTAAACGAAGAAATTTAAGTCTTTGCGAGTCTTTGAAAAGTTAGGGTATAATAGTGCTTTGGGTTTATAAATGCTGACTAGAGTATGGTTGTTATTTGGCTTTTTTCTGTGCCTAAAATTTCTTTTGTAACCCATTGCTTATTAGGTGTTACGTAGAGTATTATTGAGTCTTCGTCTTCTTTTATGAGCTTCTTTAAGGCTATTTTTATTTTTTCTATTTCGCCTTCTGTGAGTTCGCCTTCAAAGGCTGAGTTTTGAACCCAATTTAGGTATTGTTTGAGATATTTTCGTACTTTGTCTATTCTTTCAACAGCTATATCGTAAACGATTATGAGGTACATTGTTTACCACTCGGCTTTGAAGCCCTCGTACTTTTTTTCGCCAAGCAGATGTTTGACTAGTTTGTAGCATTCTAATCGTATAAGTCGCTGGTAGGAAATTTTGCGACCAAGCGCTTTGTGCATGATGGTCGTCTTTAGTTTCTCGTCGTACTCTTGAACAAAGAGTTTTCTGCCTTCCTCTTTTAGGTAGCAGTAGTTTAGCTCTTTAAGAAAATGAGTAGGTTTTATGAGGCGATTATTTACCAAGTTAAAGATTGCTCGGTCAACTATGATAGGTTTGAAGACTTCGCTTAAATCTAAACTTAAAGAGAAGCGTCTTTCTCCTGGTTCGTGCAAGTAGCTAAGAGTGGGGTTTAGTTGAGTGTTATAGATTTCTGATAAAGTTGTAGAGTACATTAAGGAGTTGCCAAAGCTTATGAGACAATTCACCATGTTATCAGGCGGCATTTTGACACGCTTTTCTAACTCAAAACCAGCTCTAAGGATTTGGTTATAGCTTGAATAGTAGTGGCTTCTTATGCGCCCTTCGACACTCAGCAACTCAGAAATTAGGTTAATGTGGTTGATTTCTTTGCGGCATTTTTCAATTTCTTCAATGTATGCATCTACAGGTTTGTCTTGTTTGCGGTAATACTGGAGGTTTTTAAGGATGTTGTAGCTGGCGGTGTTTATGAACTCCTTAGCTATCTCTAGCCGTTTCACGTTATCCATGTAGTGGGCTGCCTGTTTGACTATGAGAAAGCCTGAGAGTAGATGTTCTCGCGGGTAGTAGCTGCCTGAATAGTAGCCAAAGTAGTTGAAGAAATGAATAGGTATGTGCTTTTGGGTGAGATAATTTAGGAGCTTGGTGTTTATGTCAAGCTCGCCGTAGGCGTAGATGGCATATATGTCGTTGATGGGAATGGCCTTTTTGCCGTTAACGTTTTCAAAGTATACAGTATTTTCTTCGCGGCGCAATCTTCCGCTGCTTAAAATGTAATAATTTTTTGCCATATTTTAGCACCAGCATAACTCATAATAACTGCATTTTTTGCAGAACCGTTTCTGTTCTACCACTGGCGGCTCAGGCAATGAATTAATTTTCACCATTTTTCCAAGAACCTCTTCAAGCTCTTTGATGCTTCCATCGGTTAACTCAACCGTCACCGTCTTTTTAAGCAAGGGATAATGTAAAACACCCGAGACATTAACACCAATTCTCTTAAGAAAATACAAATAATACAAAAGCTGAAACAAATGCGCCTTCTCCAGACGCCGCGAACGCTTAACCTCATGAATCTCACCTTTGCCCCGTTCCAAAAAGTCAATCTTAACCCTGCCGATGCTGACCTCCTTAAACTTACGGCTATAGCCCTCCTCATGCAAAAGCCTACCCAGCAGCACCAAATCAGAATCAGCCTCCAAAGTCAAATTATGCGAAAAAAACCACAACTTACGAACACAAACAAAAAAATAATTAATCTCCGTACCAGTAAAAGAAAGATTGCCTTGTAATTTCACCCTGGATGTCAGATACGACAAGATGATACCTCATGCTATCAATAGTTCAATTTATTTAAAAATTTTAAATAATATTGTTCATTAAGAATTAAACAGAAAATTAAAATTGCTTTAGTTATGCTCCAAAATTATATATATAAAGAATGAATATCCTGAACTCCTGGGGCACCGATGAGGCAGATAACACTATCTACACTTAACGACGCATGGATGGATAATGGACTCGAAACATTATTCTCAATTCTCAATCAAGTAAAGAACCAAAGCTTCGATGCTAAAATTGAAAATAATTCTTTAATAATTACAATAAATAATTTTGGAGAATTCAGAAAAATATTAGGTAATATATTCGAACAAAGACGAGAAAACCTAATAATCAGTATTTTGGACAAGGAAACAGGCGAGATAAAGGAAATAAGAAAGAACTATGTACTTATCCAAGAAAATAAGAAAATTAAAGGGAAAGTTGCCTTTAAAGAAGGGCTCTATAACCAAAAATCCGCAGCTGATACGATCTCAAGAATCCTTAATTTAATAATTGAAGAGGGAAAACGTAATTGCGTTATTTGTGGCAAGCCATTTTCTAAGCCTGTAAAGAAGCTTCAGCAAGCTGCATATCCCTTTGTTACAAAAACTAAAAGCCTTAGTGGTATAAGAAGCTACAAAGATAATGCAACTTACTCTTTACAAGAGTACTTTGAAGATTTCTGCCCCACTTGCTATTTAAGGGGACTAACCGAATGGTCAGATGATGGAATAATTTACCAAATAGATTCAGTAAGCGAAAAGGCGATTGTTTTACTACCTAATTTGTCGAGCTTGGATAAACTAGTAAAATTTAAGACATTATGTCGCAACCTACAGTTATTTAATAAAAATGGGCAGTATCAAAATCTACGCGAAAATAAAAATAGTGAAAAAATCGAAACAACAGCTGGTGCTTTTAATACACTACTATTTTTCTACGAAAAACTCTTTACTGACACTATTGATGAAACAGAGATCGGAAGAGCACACGTCTGAACTCCAGTCACGAGATTCCAT
>CAYSWL010000216.1:0-3235 GCA_964434745.1 uncultured Candidatus Bathyarchaeia archaeon
AATCTTGTTTGTGGGCATAGCTTTGTCTATTATTGGTGTGCATATGGGGTTGTTTATGGGTTTTAGGATCTTTTTTTGTGCTGAGATTTGTAATTTGTGTTTGTATTTCTTAGTTATGTTAAGCGAGATATGTTTTTTAATTTTATTTTTTCATGATTATATAAGCTTCGATACTTTTCGAAATGTTGCGCATTTTTTCACATGATTGAGGCAAAAAGTATGGTTCATTTTGGGTAGATAAGTGTGTTTTGTTGATGCTTTTGTATACATGAATGGTTTATGGGAAATAAGTAAAAGCTTTGCATAGCGGGATTATAAGTGGGCTCTTTGAAGTTTATCAGAATAGTTGATGTATATGGTTTTAAGGTCGGTAAATTGTATGATGCCTTCCGTTCCGTTTTCGCGTGAGTTGCCTGAGGCCTTTATGCCGCCAAAAGGCACGTGAGGTTCAGAGCCGATTGTGGGATTATTCACATAAGTTAGTCCAGCTTTAAGCGCGTAGATAGCTCTAAAGGCATTACGAATATTATTAGTATAGATAGACGAGCTTAAACCATATTCAGTGTTATTAGCAATCTCAAATGCCTCTTCCATGTTTTTTGCTGGAAGAATTGTTACTACAGGCCCAAAGATTTCTTCTTTGGCTACACGCATATCCATTGAGCAATCAGTAAATAATGTTGGTTCAAAAAACCAGCCTTTAAGATTCTCAGGTATATGTCCGCCAGTGATCAACTTAGCACCCTCGTCTTTGCCTATTTGGACATATTCAGCAACTTTTTCCTGTGCCGCTTTATTGATTAAGGGCCCCATGTTTACTCCTTCTTCAAGACCGTTGCCTAAACGTATCTTCTGTACTTGCTCTAGCAACATTTTTTCAAAGGTATCTTTTATTTTTTCATGAACTATAATACGTGATGCTGCAGTACAGCGTTGCCCAGTAGTTTCGTACCCACCCCAAAGTGCACCGTTTACAGCTAGCTTTAGGTCTGCATCATCTAATACTATAAGAGGATTCTTTCCACCTAATTCTAGATTAGTCTTTTTTAGTCCAGCTGCTTGTTGAATGCTCTGTCCGGTTTCTTTGCTACCTGTAAAGCCTACTACTTGAACACGATCATCTTTTACTAACGGAGTTCCAGTTGCGCCTCCAGGACCTGTCACTAGATTTAGTACGCCTTTGGGAAGTTTTGCTTTTTCAAATAACTGCATGAGTCTTATGGCACAAATTGGTGTATCTGATGCTGGTTTGAAAACTGCTGTGTTTCCTGCAATAAGAGCAAAAAAGATTTTTCGACCGGGAATTGCTATGGGAAAATTCCAAGGTGTAATTAAACCTGCTACGCCCATTGGTACTCGAATAGTCATTGCGAATTTGTCAACTTTCTCTGAAGGATACGTTAAGCCAAAGAGCTTTTTTCCTTCACCAGCAGCGTAATACGCTAATTCAATGGCTTCTTGTACATCACCTCTTGAATCTGGGAGAGTTTTACCCATTTCCCATGTCATGGTCCTTGCCAGCTCTTCTTTTTCAATAGCTAGTAATTGGCCAACTTTAAACAAGTACACTGCTCGTTGGGGTGCAGGCGTTTTTGACCATGAATCAAAAGCCTCTTGAGCGGCATCTACTGCCTGTTTAATATCTTCAGCGTTACTTTTTTGAAATTCACCTAAAACTTCCTCGGGGTTTGCGGGATTAACTCGTGAATACGTTTCACCTGAACTTGAGTCAACCCATTTGCCGTTAATGTAATTTTGATATTTTGTAACCATATTAGTCACCTTTTATCGGCCTTCTCTTGGAACTTTTATAGTACCCTTAGAGCGCATTCGGGCCTTTCTCTTAATTTCTTTATTGACAATTTTTTCGTCAACAATATTTTCTGTAGGGTTATCTTGAATTGGTAAAATCTCTGGATCTGGAAAGTCTGCTAAATTAACTTGTGTTGCACCATTTGCAGCCATTTTCTCAAATGCTTTATCAACATCGCCAGGATTTACATCGATACCACATACACCATCAGTTAATACTACAGCATCTAATCCTGCTTTCTTAGCGTCTAAAACTGAATTTACGATACAATAATCTGTTGCCAGACCACCAATAAAAATTCTAGTAATACCTTGAGATATTAGTTGATTAGCTAAACCGGTTCCATCAAATACAGAATAGGCTTCTTTGTTTGGATCTGTTGCTTTAGAAACAATTGTTACTATATCGGGAAGTTTGAGATTTGGGCTAAATTGTGCACCTTCAGTATCTTGAACGCAATGAGGCGGCCATTGACCACCTTGTGCCTGAAATGAGACATGATTTGAAGGATGCCAGTCGCGTGAAGCAATAACTTTTGCGTTAGCTTCCTTAAAGATAGTAATATATTCGTTAAGAACGGGAATAATTTGGTCCCCATCTTTAATGCCTAAAGCTCCGTCTGGCAAGAAGTCTTTTTGTACATCAGCAATTATTAGAGCATCACTACTAGTTATATTCAAATTTACGTTTTTCTTCAAAACAAAAACCACACCTACAACCGACATGGCCTAAGCCAAGATTTAATAAATTGGCATTAAGCTCAACAGTACAATATGAAGAGTAATGGATAAAGTTTTGTTGCAAGCAAAGAAGTAAAATTAGAAAACAATTAAACTTGTAATGTTAAAACAAAATGATTAACCCATTGGCAGAAATGTTAACCTCTGTTCTGGTTAAGGTAAGTTCAGGAACGGGAAAAGAAGTAGCACAAAAACCTACAGATTATCTCAATGATTATCTGCTAAGAATTTTAAAGAAAAATCGATTGCAAAAAACAAAACAAATGTTTTCTATTAATCATTCGTTAATTTAATTAGATTTAGCGTTGGGCTTGTTAGGAAAGATAGGCTTATCTTTTATAGTAATGCAATAGATTAAATCAGGGTTAGCTATGTCTTCAAAATATATCATGAGCAGAGATATGCGAGCAGTAGAAGTGAACTCGGAATACTTCGGGGTTTCTTTGTTGCAACTGATGGAAAATGCCGGTCGTAATGTGGCTGTTGAAGTTGCGTTACGATTTAAGCCTGACCAGAAAATTACCATATGCTGCGGTTTAGGTGGCAATGGTGGAGACGGTTTTGTAGCAGCAAGACATCTTTTGGCCATGGGTTATAATGTATCAGTAATATTGGCAGGTAAAAGTAAAGACATAGGTCATGAATATGCACTTAAGAACTATCTAGCCCTTCAAAGGTTAAA
>CAYSWL010000217.1:0-3233 GCA_964434745.1 uncultured Candidatus Bathyarchaeia archaeon
GTTTGGACAATGAGGATATCGAGGTACGATGAGGCTGAAGGCGGGGAATTTAAGCTGGAGGCTTGTGAATACTTTTTCCGCTACTGAGTCCACATAAATCTATTTTTTGCTTTTCTATTTTAAAACTTTTAGAAATGAATAGATTTAATTTGTAATTTAAAAGAATAGAAGTATCGTGAATTACTTCAAAGGCTCCCATTGAAGAAAGAGGGAGCTACTGGACCTTACCTGTCTCTGGATCCAGTAAAGTATGCCCAAACACTTACCATGGCAACTGTTAATACCGCGCCGGCTAGACCTGAAACTATAAATTTAGCTTCGAAGATTGCAGGCAAAACTGATGCAAGCCAAGGTAATGCGTACTCTGCGAAAAGCTGGGCAATTACTCCAGCTAAGAATCCTAAGAGCGCAACGATAGCAAATATTTTGATTCTGTCACCCATTAATTTTCACCTTTAAGTAGAAATATGATGGGCTTCTTTTTAGTCTAACTTACATATTTATGTCTATTACATCTTAATGCTGTTAGTCATCTTTTACTCTAATAATTAAAGCTCAAAGTCATTTTTTAGGGCACATATAGCCCTACATATATACGTACATATTGAGGGCATATTAACAATGTATAAGATTGTTCTGCGCAATGCACTGTGGTTAGAGGAATCAGAATTGTCCGAAAGGTTCACCAAAAAATGGGATAGTAGACGGGACGACACTCCATTTACCAGCCGCATAAAAGATGCAGTAAAGCCACCAGGCCCACTAAAGCCACGCTTAGACTTCGCTGTTAGACGCATCGAGCTTCAGGTACAGAAGCTTGACCAAGCTACAGATAGATTTAGCCAAAGAGATAAGGCTATCTTTGCAAGGATTGTTGACGCTTACACCAAACATGATACTGCACGCGCAAACGTATTCGCAAACGAACTAGCTGAAGTCCGCAAAATGTCACGATTAATAATAAATGCCAAGCTTGCTCTCGAGCAAATTACATTAAGATTACGAACAGTATCCGAATTAGGCGACGTAGTATCCACCTTGGGTCCAGCAGTAGGTGTTCTACGCTCCGTAAAATCCGGTTTAGTCAGTGTATTTCCAGAAGCAGAAAATGAACTTGGCGAAATCGGCAACATGCTAAGCGGAATCATGATTGAAGCAGGCCAAGGTTCAGGAATGACTCTCAACTTCGACGCAGTTAACGAAGATGCTAGCAATATACTTAACGAAGCCGCAACAGTAGCAGAGCAAAGAATCAAAGAGAAATTCCCAGACTTGCCTTCAGGAATGCCCTCTTCAGCATCTCAAACAGAAAAATCAACACAAGGATTCTAAAAAGGAGTGTAAAAAATGTCACAAACACCCTCCAATCTTTTTCTCTCTATTGGTAAACCAGTGAAAGACGAGTATGGCCGTTCTGTCGGGAGAATAATTAGTTTCGGCACTTCCCCCAGTGGAAAATTTGAAAATGCATTCATCGAATTAAGCGATGGACGATTCGCTAAGCAGCCCATCGATAATCTAAACTTCAATGGTTCTGAGATTACCTTATTATCAAAAATTAAAGGTAAAGCGGCAGTCTTATGCGACCAGATTCCATTCATATGGCGCAAAGATAATGCACTTAAAGAACTTAATGAAAAACGGAAAATTAGTCCAGTTCTTTATAATGAACTTCACAATAACTTTAGTACAGTACTAAATCAGCTACGGAAAGATGCTCAAGTTCTTTTAGATGAAACAAACTTAGGTATTGCACGGTGCGAAGAAGAACTTTCAACCTTAAGCTATAGCCTAATACACCTTGAACTTGAACACGAGATCGGAAAAGTCACTGATGATGTATACCGCTCTGCCTATGCTGCCTTACAAGAAACTCTTAAACGCACTTCAAATGAGAAAAGTGATCTGGAAGCAACCAAAAGCAAGTTATCCAGCATGGTCTTAGGTGATGCTCCACCAACAATTTCAAACGATAAGAAACCTACAATTCAAACTACCCCTGTCTCAAATGATGTCTCGGCCACCACTGATACAACTGAGCTTCCTGAGCCTCCCGTTGTTGTCTACGTTAAAGAAGTAGGAAAAGCAGGAATCTAGATAGAATAGAGTAGCTGGGCGGAGGAAAAAAATCATAAAAGTTCTAAGACAATCTCCCCCTCCTGCTTTAAGAGAAATTGCGTCAAAATCTATTTGTACACTTAAAGTCCAGCAAAACAAACTGGAACAGGCTAGTTATCGCCTGAAAGAGCGTGACCGTATTCTTTTTGAAAGTTGCATGGGCGCGATAAAAAAGAATAACAAAGAACGAGCTTCTGTTTGCGCAAATGAGCTTGCTGAAGTTCGCAAGCTTCTCAAATTCATGTATAGTGTTCAGCTAGCAATAGAACGTGTAGTGCTACGGCTAGAGACTCTTCGAGAACTTAGTGATATCGTCGTAGATTTACGGCCAGCATTGAAGCTTCTGCAGGGCGTTTCGCAGGAGCTTTTCCAAGTTCTACCTGACGTATCTACCGAACTTAACAACGTTAACAGCACCATTAGCGAAACACTTTATGCTACAAAAATTTCCTCCGAACCCGAACAGTTAATTCAAGTCGGACAGAAAACTGAGGCAGGACAAGAAATTCTCAAAGAGGTCTCAACTTTCCTTCAAAGTAAAGTTTCAGAATCTCTACCTGAACCACCAATTAACCCAACAAAAATTGAAGCCAAGCAGAAAGCTGCCCCAGTGCGGGAGCTTGTTGCCCTTGGTGCATCAAATTCGCATGTAGTTAGTCGCAAATCTATCGAAGAACCTGAACGAGAATTCATACCATTGGGAGGGCATAAACCCGCAGTAGATGAACCAAAGCGGGAATCAACCCAGACAGTATTTTCCTATAAGAAGTCTGAAGTAAAAGAAATATCTCTTACCATCGAAAAGCCCTCAATCGAAGATATGCTCCTAGAATACGTCCGAAAGAGTAACGGTGAAATAGACCTTACCCGCTGTTCAAGTGAATTAAAAACATCAAACGCGGAGATAGAAAAAGCCCTTGAAAGCTTAGGCAACAAGGGCCGAATAAAAATTGAACTTAGATCGCCAGAGTAAAATAATATACAAGTATAGAAAAGTGGAAAACTATGAGCGCATCACATGAACTTGAGAAAGCAGCAACATCCTACGCATTAGACGCGGTAAAAATGGATAAGCAGGGCAACAAGGGCAGAGCTATCACTCTGTACCAGAAAGC
>CAYSWL010000218.1:0-3227 GCA_964434745.1 uncultured Candidatus Bathyarchaeia archaeon
TTAAGAAAACCATCGCACAAAAAGCTAGGCTGTACATGAAAATCTGCAGAGACTGCGGAGGTCGAAACGCATCTACCGCAACAAAATGTAGAAAATGCCACAGCAAAAACTTACGATGGAAGAAGAGAGAACTAGTCAAGTAAACTCTATATCAAACTTCTTTTTACTTGAAACTTCTCTTTTACTTCATCAACTACAGCTTAGAATTAAAAATCTAACCTATTTTGTTTAAACTATAGTGTTTTAGTTAGTGTTTCAAGATTAAATGTTGTATTAGCACAACCATTTTTAAGTAAAGGAACAGCTTGCCCAACTACACCCATACCATTAAGCACATCTAAAGACATTTTTGCCTCATCGCCACAGGCAACACCAACCACACCTTCATACTTATTTACACTCAGAATCTTTGACACACATGAACCACCTGGCAATACATAAACATCATAACCTTTTGCTTTTGCCACAGCCTCGGCCTGATTGACCATACAATCAACCGAGCAATGAGCACAAACAAAAGATGGCAAAGATGAATCAAAAATAGCCTTGCAGCGACTATCCATATATTTTCTTGTACAGTGAGGCAAAAACAATGCACGTTTATGAGTCTGTAAAAACCTATTACGCTCCATAAGGTTTACTGCATGCATATCAACTAAGTCTTGAATTAAAATCACTGTATCTTGAAGATTAAGACCAGTAGCTTCCTGAATTTTAAACTTCTTGACAATATCTTGTAATGTTCGCCCTAATACCTTGTTTAAGCCTTTCTGGTAACCAATTACAGCAAGCTCTGCAAAAAAGTGTTGCGAAGCCTTTGAAATGTCAAAGGTAAACTTGTAAGGCATACACAATATAGGAAAATGCCAACTTAAAAGAGTACCTCGAAAAAACAGAGAAACAATTTGAAGTTAACACAGTTAAAATCAAAAAAATAAAAAAGAAAAAGTTGGAAAATTTTGTTAGAGGCTGATTTGGAACATTAGCCTTTCGACCAGTTCCTTGTATCGGTTTCTTATAGTGACTTCAGTTACCTGCGCGATTTCAGCGATTTCTCGCTGGGTTTTTCTTTCGCCAGTTAATACGGAAGCGATATAGCTAGCAGCTGCTGCGATGCCTGTGGGGCCACGACCAGAGGTAAGCTTAAGTTCTTTTGCTGAGGCAAGAATTTTATGTGCAATTTCTTCAACTTTACCCTGCATTGTCAACTGATTGCTGAACTTGGTGATGTACTGACTGGGTTTAAGCGGCGGAATAGAATAATTGAGTTCTTTTATTAGGAAACGATAGCTTCTGCCAATTTCTTTTTTAGGCACAGTTGAGGCTTGAGAAATTTCGTCTAATGTGCGAGGCAATCCACATTGCCTACAGGCTAAATATAACGCTGCTGAGGTTACGCCTTGAATTGAACGCCCTCTGATAAGACGTTCTTTAACAGCTTTTCTGTATATAACAGAAGCCGTTTCAAGAATATTTTTAGGCAAGTTTAGATTGTTGGAAATCTTTGTGATTTCAGACAAAGCAAAAGCTAGGTTGCGTTCTGTAGCATCGGAAACTCTTATACGTCGTTGCCATTTGCGTAAACGGTAAACTTGAGCTTTTTGTCCAGGGGAAAGACTTTTCCCATAGACGTCACGATCATGCCAATCGATAGTTGTTGATAAGCCTTTATCATGAATGGTATAGGTTAAAGGGGCACCGACGCGAGTACGTTTAGATCTTTGTTCGTCATCAAAAGCACGCCATTCAGGTCCGCGGTCAGCTATTTTTTGAGTAACAACAAAACCGCAGTCCATACACACTATTTCAGCACATTCATAGTCGCGCATAAGTCGTGTACTGCTGCACTCTGGGCAGGCTTGAACTTTTTGGGGCTCTGAGCGTTGCATCGAAGATTTTGAGTCTACATCTTCGCGCAGCTCATTTTTTCCACTCATTAGTTTTTAACTCCGTACCTTTCGGGAGGAGGAAACATACAATTGCTTATTGGCAAGCTTTTCAGGATCTTTTATGGATGGCCTAATTATAGCATATGGAGAAGAAACGGGCCCGATTATGTCAAAGACTTTTCCGACAACTTTTAGGTTCTCATCTACGACTGCAGTGCCTAACTTAGGGGGCTTGTCGATTTTTACGACAATACTTTGTGACGGCGTCACGCTGAGAACTTTTCCTAATCTTTGCAACACGTTCCCCTCTCGAAAAACAACATCTCAACCGTAAGTGACCATATAAAGTTTTCTACAACGCACATAAAATCAAGCTTTTAGGTAAAAACGCGGCAGAAACGTTCATAAACAGGAATTAGCGATAAGACTGTGCCTTAAAAGGGTGAGGCTAAGAAATATGTCAAAACCTTTCTATGTAAAATATGAAGCTCCAAAAGAAGTTGTAGATGCAGCCTATGAAGCCCTAAAAATCGCTTCAAAATCAGGCTTAGTTAGAAAAGGAACAAACGAAGCAACTAAAGCAGTTGAAAGAGCACAAGCAAAACTTGTCGTTATCGCTGAAGACGTTGAACCACCAGAAGTCATTGCACACTTACCATTACTATGCGACGAAAGAAAGATTCCTTACGTATTTGTTCCAAGCAAAGAACAAATCGGTGCTGCACTAGGCATTGATGTTCCAGCAGCTTCTGCATGCATTCTTCGAGAAGGAGAAGCTGCAGGCTTAATCAAAGAAATCATTTCACGTCTTGACCAAATACAAAGAGGCGCTCAGTAATGAGCAAAGAAGAGAGAGCAGCCGCTGAGCATGCATTGACACCCGCAGAAGTCATCCAAGTGATAGCCCGCACCGGCGTAACAGGGGAAATTACTCAAGCGCGAGTACGCATACTCGAAGGTAGAGACAAAGGACGCATCATTACACGTAACGTTAAAGGACCAGTACGCGCACAAGACATACTAATGCTCCGGGAAACAGAACGCGAAGCAAAGAAGATTAACAGATAAACATAATAGAGGACTCTTAAATGCCGAAAAACAGAAAATGCTCATTTTGCGGTAACGAATTTCCAGCCGGCACTGGCATGATGTACGTCAAAAATGACGGCACCATACTTTGGTTCGACTCAAACAAATGCAAAAAGAGCTCTCTACTCTTTGGCCGAGATGCAAGAAAACTGAAGTGGACAACTTACTTCGGTAAAGAAGAAAAAGGGAAAGCATAAGACCACTAGTAAAGGGCTTAATGCATTCTACCCAACAATTTTTTTCTCAACT
>CAYSWL010000219.1:0-3222 GCA_964434745.1 uncultured Candidatus Bathyarchaeia archaeon
ATTGTTATCTTAGGCCTAAAGGGCTAGCTAAGAAGAGTGCGATGGTTTATGCTGCACTTATAAGCTATGCTGTTGAAGGGCTGCGCGCTTTGCTTTGTGATGAAACTAGCCTTAAATCTGTAAGTAAGTACTGGGCTTAAACCTAAAACTTTACGGATTGTGAGGCCAACACATTCCAAACTAGCAAAACAGGCATTAAACCCAGACTTGCCCACAACAATACAACAATACATAAGCCAAAACACATTAAAAAAGGAATTGTGCACACCGCTCTTTACTATAAATTAAAAATAGTATTAAGTGAAAATTTTTAGCACTATAAATGCGGCTAAGAAAAGTACCCCTGCAATGAGAAATGTAGGCAGATACATCAATGTGTCTACTAAATAAGGACCTAAGAAGGATCCAGCAGCAGCACCTAAACCCACTAGCACATCAAATAGACCGCTTTTTCCAGCAGGTATGAGCTCCATTGATAGAGACAACATAAGAATAAAATACATTCCAAAAGCAAAGCCCAATGAAACTAGAACTAAACCTATTGCTATAGTAGGAAAGATTGCAAAGTGAACTACACCAACTAGTAAGAAAACAAGCATACTTCTTATGAACACGAAACGACGAACCTGTTTACGCGCATCCATATCTCTTGCACGTTTTCCAACCAAGAAATAACCAGCTGTCGCACCAACCGAATTTAGGATATATGCTACATAAACCATACTTGGCTCCAAACCCATTCCATGAGAAAGCACAATAGGTAAAGGAGTAAAGAAAATACTGGTAGCTAAAGAAAATAGAACGATAGCTAAGGCAAAAGTGGAAAAACGATCTTGTTTGAAACTACCATCAGGTTGCAACCCATGCCAAAGTCTGTTTGCGGCTTCAACACCATTACATGCAAAACCAATTTTTTTCTCTATACCTACAAGGCGCCTTTCAAAAATAATTAGAGGATCGGCAATTAGGAACACTGAGAAAATAAATGCAGCCACACTTAGTGCACTACATAAGTATAGAGTGTAAGTTGCTATAACACCGAAGCTTAAGGCAGAGGCAAAAGCAAACAACCCAATTACTAGGCCAATAACAAATCCGATTTCGGTTAAACCCTCATAAAGAGCATAAGAGCCTTCCCATTCATTACGGCTATAATGTTCAGCAATAAGCACATTTTTTGGAGCTTCATGCGCAGAATGAAGAACTTGCATGATAACATATAGAATAACAAATGTCAAAATGTTTTGAGCAAAAGAAAGAGTAAGTAGGAAAAGAATAACAGCTGAAGATAGGAAAGAAAGAAGTATGAACATTTTATATCGACGAGTTTTGTCACATATGTAACCCCAAAAGAACGATGCAGGAATAGTGCATAAAATAGCAGCAGAAGACATAATACCCAAAGCAACTAGTGGACCACCAAGAATGCTAGCATCTTGGAAACTAACCACATATAGCGGGATGAATACTGAAAGTAACCCAAACGCTATTTCGTGGAAGAAGAATCCTAGGCGCCACATAGCCAAAAGCACATTTCAACGTTGCATTAAAACTTTTAGCTTAAAGTACAAGAAAAGTCTAGTTTTCTCTCAGAGAAGACAATTAACGCTCATAAATGCTTAATAGAGAGAATTCTCCTTGATAGTGCGCTAAAGAGTTGAAGTTTAATGGCAAAGTTCAAGGTAATAGTATCTGACCCTCAAACTGGGACTTCAAAAGTAATAGAAGTTGAAGAAGCCCGCGCAGTCCCATTCTTAGGAAAAAAAATCGGCGAAACAATGGACGGCGCAATAATTGATATGCCAGCAACCAAGCTGCAAATTATGGGCGGATCAGACAAAGACGGCGTACCAATGAAGCCAAATGTTCATGGTGGTGTTCGAAGAAAAGTCGTATTAAGCAATGGAATAGGCTTCAACGCCAAACGAGATGGAGAGAGAAGACGCAAAGCAGTTCGCGGCAATACCATAACTGATGAAATTGTGCAAATTAACATAAAAATTATTGAACAGCCAAACAAGCCAAAAACCGCAGAAGCCACCCCAGAAGCTCCAGCAACAACCGCCCAATAGATGGGCAAACTTATTAACTCCCCATCATCATTAATCCTTTTAATTCATAAGTACTTGTGGAAATTGACATGAGTAGCGAAACTAAAGCCCTGCCTAAGCAGCCAGAAGTTAACATCGGTACGATAGGTCACGTAGACCATGGAAAAACAACTTTAGTCCAATCCCTAACAGGAGTGTGGGCATCACGTCACAGTGAAGAACTTAAAAGAGGTATCACTATAAAGCTGGGCTACGCAGACTTGCCAATCTACAAGTGCCCAAGTTGTGAAGCTCCAAAAGGATACTCTACTAAACCAGTTTGCCCTAACTGTTCCGGACAACCAGAGTTTCTTCGAGCAATAAGTTTTGTTGATGCACCAGGGCATGAAGCATTAATGGCAACTATGCTTTCAGGTGCAGCAATAATGGATGGAGCAATACTTGTAATAGCTGCTGATGAGCCTTGCCCACAGCCTCAAACTCGGGAACACTTGGCAGCAGCTGAAGTAATTGGGATAAAGAACATAATTATTGTACAAAATAAAATTGATATTGTCGATGAGAAAAGAGCATATCAAAGTTACCAAGAAATTAAAAATTTTGTAAAAGGTACAGTTGCTGAAAATGCACCTATCATCCCAGTTTCAGCTCAACGCGGCATAAATATTGATGTACTAATTAATGCAATAGAAGAAATCATTCCGTCACCAAAAAGAGATGAAACTAAACCACCATTCATGTACATTATACGATCGTTTGACGTAAATAAACCAGGTACACCTATAGATCAAATGGAAGGAGGAATTATAGGAGGCACAATTGCCCAAGGCAAATTTGTCGTAGGAGAAACTTTGGAAATTCGACCTGGAATTATGAGCGAACGTGAAGGAAGAACAGTACATGACCCGTTAATAAGTGAAATAGTTAGCCTCCAAGCAGGAGAGAAAAATGTCAAAGAAGCCACTTGCGGAGGACTAGTTGGAGTGGGAACACTTTTAGATCCATCTTACTCTAAAGCAGATGGTCTTACAGGTAATGTTGCAGGCAAATTAGGAATGCTACCACCAACCATATCGGAATTGATTCTTGAAACACACGTACTTGAACGAGCAGTAGGAACAAAAGAATTACTTAAGGTTGAAAAAATTAACCTTGATGAACAACTTCTTTT
>CAYSWL010000220.1:0-3160 GCA_964434745.1 uncultured Candidatus Bathyarchaeia archaeon
AAGGAGTAACAACCGATGACATAACAGTTAGCGAGCAAAGCAGCAAAATTATCCATACTGCACTTAGCACAGCTGCATTTT
The DNA here is from genome assembly GCA_964434745.1 of uncultured Candidatus Bathyarchaeia archaeon. Taxonomy (GTDB): domain Archaea; phylum Thermoproteota; class Bathyarchaeia; order Bathyarchaeales; family Bathycorpusculaceae; genus JADGNF01. The sequence goes on from CAYSWL010000220.1 coordinate 82, forward strand.
TTCTAAAACTCATCTGGGGTAAATAAGCCAAAATTAGCCTCACCCCAGTAGTACTATATTTAACAAGACTCCTATACTGCAAATGCTATCATGGTTCTCATTGTTCTGTTTTACAATTAAGCCGCTTCCCAGGGGTCTAGTCTGGGATACGCAACTTTTGTGAATAGTACTAGCAACGGTTAACAAAAACACTAAAAATTCACCTATTTAACTTAAGCTTTCTGATATACATAAAGATGCCTAAAAGTAATTCTTCTAGAATTTTTACACATAATTTCAGAGCTTAACGTACATTTGTTTCAAGTTAAATCTAACTGCGCGTTTGAGGAGTTGATAGTTTTAAGTGAAAGCTAACAACTTCATAATTGACCAAACATTGTTAGAAAACATTATATTAAAACTTATCAAAGTAAATTATGGCACAATTGTATGAAAAAAATACTAATTTATTTTTCATATCATCATAAGAATACTGAAAAAATTGCTCAAACCATAGCTAGCGTTCTTGATGCAGAACTTAATACACCACTTGGCATCGATCCAACTATGCTCTCAAAATATGCACTTGTCGGCTTTGGTTCAGGTATATATTTTGGCAAGCACCACAAAACTCTGTTAAACCTCGTTGATAAGCTACCCCAAGCAAACGATCAGAAAGCTTATATCATTTCTACCAGTGGCCAAGAAGGACGCAGTGAAAAATTTCATAAGCCTTTACGCGAAAAACTCCTCGCCAAGGGGTATTCAATAATTGGTGAATTTAACTGCCCTGGTTATGATACCTACGCACTTACCAAACTTGTCGGCGGAATTAAAAAAGGTCATCCCAACCAGCAAGACCTTGAAAAAGCAACCGCTTTTGCAATGGAACTAAAACAAAAAATATAACTCTATACTCTTTACTAAATCTACTGAGTTCTCTAATTGTCAAAATTGTTTGATATGCTTTAGTTAATTTTTATAAACTATTATGTTGATGGCTAGCTTAATCTTTATTGTTACGAATTTAATTTGTATTTAATTGGGCAATTAAGTATACATTGTTTTGTAAGGAAAGGTTGAAAGCACAATTTGTGATTTTATTTTGTGGTTGCGTATGTGATGGGCGAAACATTTTATGTGCATTTGGATTTTGTTAGCAAAACCGGCAAGACTATTTGGTCAATTAACCTGCCTTTTTTATGTGCAAATTGTGGTGCATGTTGTACATTGGAAAATTTTTTAACTGCTGGTAAAATCAATGATGCTAATAATACCTATCCTCAAATCCATGCAAAATTCAAAGAGATCACCGAAGAACTAGGCGTACTCTTTGAACAAAATCCGCATAAATACGACCAGCACATAGCTAGTACAATTTGTCCTTTTCTTACAATAAACGGTTGCTCTATTTACGAAATAAGACCTGACGGTTGCCGACTTTATCCGTACACAAAATTTGGTTTACATGCCACAGACTGCAAAGCATTAAACCGCTTCAAAAAACAAAAAAACTTACTGAAAAAAGGAAAATTGTGCAAAGAAACATATCATCATAGTGGAACTGGACTATCAGACTATGATGAACCAATTAAATCTACCAAGTATACTAAAAAGCAACACAAATCAGCAGTCGATAAACTTCGTAAGGTAGGCATAACTGAAGATGAATTAACTATCTTCGAATATTTCAATAATTACTATAGTACCTGAAAACTGTTAGATCAATACAACTAATTCTTACCTTTTATACCCGCACACATTACGAAAGGCTATACTTATTCAAATTATTACTCTTTATTTGATTTCTATAGTTGCATAATCGTTTGTTTTCACTACCATATGTTAATATTTTAAGTCAAAAAAGGGTTAATTTTGCTTAATGACTATAGTCTTAGTTATTCAAGCTTAAGAAATTTATTGAAATTAGGTGTTAAAAAAGGTTATTTTTGGGAACAGCAGCGGTCTGTGTTGAGGTATTTCTTGTGCCATGTAAAGTTTTCACAGCTATCTCTGGACTCACATGCCATGCATGGATCTTCGTCAGCAGCTTGGTTAAGCAAGTCAAGTAATTCTTTCTCGGCTTTTGGGTCAAGACCCATTTTCTTAACATATCTCTCAAATATACCTGACAAATAGTTATGCTCCTATATGCATATGTTATTAACTGTATTATTAAGGCTCTCGAAAAATATTTGTTAAACTGCACCATAAAAAATTTACGTAACAAATTTTCAGGTCTACAATATAAGAACCCTGCCTGTGGATTATTAAACATTACTGATATTATTTTAGTTAATACGTGAGAATTTACTAGGAGCAAATGCCTTGAAGTATGCTAAGTTAGTTGCTATTTTACTGCTAATAGTTTTTAGTACTTTCCTTCCTTTTGCATTATTAGATTTTTCAACGTACGCAGAACCTTATGCCGACGGATTATATGTAGGCGTAATCGAACTAGGCGATAATGCAGAAACTAAACGATTAATTGATGAGACTAAAAGTTATACTAATTTTATTGTTTTTTCTAATATGCAAACTATCAGAGATCAAATACAGCTAGAAGAAATTGCAGACTATGCGACTGACGCGGGGTTAAGTTTTTTTGTTCGTATGACCTATCCGACTAGGTTTGAGAATTTTTCTTATAATCCGTTTGAGTGGGTGCATACTGCAAAAAACCGTTATGGCGATCACTTCTTAGGTTACTACTTATATGACGAGCCAGGTGGTAACCAGATGGATTTGGCGAGCTTTAGGCAATTTGATGAGACGACAATGCCGTGCAATTACCGTGATGCGGCTAATACTTTTGTGTATTACCTTTTTTTACAGATGCGTGACTTTATAAAAACTGAGTCAATAGTTACCTCTGATTACGGACTTTACTGGTATGATTATGAAGCAGGATATGATGTAGTTTTTGCTGAGTTCGGTTGGAATCACTATAGATCCCTAAATATTGCTTTATGTCGAGGGGCCGCGCAAATGCACAACAAAACTTGGGGCGTAACTATAACTTGGGAGACAACTAATCCGCCTCATCTTGAATCGGCTACAGAACTTTACAACGATCTGGTTAAAGCATATAATGCAGGCG
>CAYSWL010000221.1:0-3155 GCA_964434745.1 uncultured Candidatus Bathyarchaeia archaeon
TGGAATCGTAAATCATTTTTGCGCCAATAAATGCTAACAGTCCGAATGCTACCCAATGGTCAATGGTAACGATTAAATCTTGTAACGTTAAACCTACGGCCCAACCGATTACAGGCATGAGCATTTGAAAACCTCCGAAAAATAACCCTACTAGTAACGCATTTTTTCGTTTAGAACTTGTATCAGATGATATGCCTGAAGCTATAGAAACTGCAAAGGCGTCCATTGCCAATCCTACAGCGATAAGTGTTATGGTTACAAGATCCATTAAGTACCGCTCAACTCATCGGTCATAAATCAACCAACGAACATATAGGATTTGTTATAACACATCACTTCAATAACCATCATTATAATAAGATAGATATGCAGTCATTGAAAAATGGTCAGAGCCTAATTAAAATGTGATTTGATAAAAGAAGCAGTTTTTCTAATTATCAAGAATAACCGAAAATGTCACAATTGCAATATTACTGTTAAAACTACTGAGCCAAAAATCAGAGACTATGTGATTAGTTTAAGGTATATACTATTCAGCTATCATTACAGTTAATTTTGAATGAATATTTGATGTTTCTAGTTTGTTATTTATGATGTTTGTTAGGTTCTCAATTGTATCTGTTTGGATGCGTGCTATTATATCATATATGCCCCATAGGTTAAAAGCCTCTTTGACGCCGTCGATTTGCCTGATTTCCTCTAAGAGGTTATTTTGAGAATCTATTTTTGTATTTAGAAGAACATATGCCATTGGCATTTTTTTAAAACCTTCTCTGAGCAGTTTGTGGTTGGACTATGAGATTTGAGCTTGTCTTTGATGCGGCTGCTGGACAAAAAAGACGTCTATGACGTCAAATCTCTTTATCCAACCTACTAAAAAGTTACATGCACCCGCCATGGTGAGAGCTACCAATACGGATAAGGGAGCAACGGAGTCAAACGGGTGGGCATGATTACATTTTTTCTTCGTCTCTCAGGCCTCCGGATGCACACTTAATTTTCACCTTAAAAAGGATTTAAAAATTTGTGACTGCGAAAAGACTGTTACATTAGGGCAGTTTTTGTTCTTAATGTTGCCACATAGGAAGTTAGCCCTTCTATTGACTGCACGTCATGGCGTAGAAGTGCTTGTAGGGTGCGCCAATATTTTAGTTCTACTTTAATTTTTGCACGTTCTAGATATTGTTTGATTTGGTTTGTGGCTTCTTTTCCGCGGCGATCAAAATCTAAAAGTAAAATAATAGTTGTGGCTCTTGTGGCTTCAATTTCGCCTACAGCATCGATAAAGGATTTGCCGCCGGTTTTGAAAGTTAACACCGGGCCAGCTATATCGAAAGACCGTAGTGCATCTAGGTCTTTTTTGCCTTCAACTACTATGGGTGTGCCTTGTGAGGATTTACATGCTAATGCGTCTAAAACTTCGACTATTTTTTCTTCTTTGTGTTTAAGACGCGTTGACAAGGCAAATTTACCTTGTAACTTTAGCTTGCCGTATTGTTTCTAAACAGGTCTGGGCTTCTTTGTGGGTTTCAAAGTATCTGCGTACAGGCTCTAATATTTTACCAAGTTGATCAGCTACGCCATTTTTTAGATCCATGGGGTGTAGTTTACCTTCAGCGTATGTACTAGCAAGTTGGTCAAAACTATCAAATTGGATGTTGCCGCCGAATTTTGCTGGACGCTCAATTATGAAAATTGGGTTTTCGCGAAATATGATGTATTTGCATATGTCAAGTATGGGGTTGAATCGTATGGTTCGTTCAGGGCAGAAGGATTTGGATAGTTTTTGCTTGATTTCAGCAGGTGTATCGTAGATAAATATGCATGTGTCAGGTTTGCTTTTGCTCATTTTGGCTGAGGCTATAGCTTCTTTTTCTTGGCCTTCAGGAATTGGCCATACTGCTGGCTTTGCTAAACCTTGTAGAAGATGGTGATGGACACATACAGGTTTCCAGTAGCCCATTCGTTCACCGATTTCTCTGCCTACCATGTTAGCTTTTCGTTGATCAAGTCCAAGTTGACAAATTTTTACGTCCATGTGAAATATGTCTGCAACTTGCATTGGGGTATACATATAGTCAGAGACGTTGCGTGCGTCGGTATCTTTTCGTCCGGCTATCTCTAAGGTGCGTGTTGTTCGGGCGATTGTTAGGTTTTTGGCAACAGCCATGGTTTTTGCCCAGTAATCAAGATCATCATATAGCTTGTCTGAGTAGACAAATTCAATTTTATCTTCAGGTACACCTAACGCTATCCAGCTATGTCGAAATAGATCTGCAGCTTTACGTATTAACTCAAGATCACCGCCAAGTTTATTGTTTAAGTAAGCATGCCAGGTTGCTAAAAATGCCTTGTAGTGGATTCCGGCTTCAGCAAAGTCTTTCATTTTGTAAGCGCAAATAACCCCAGTGCCTAAATGGGCTAGCCCTGAAGGTTCCCAGCCGTTATATGCGATAGGATGCTCCTCAGTTTCTAAAAGATGTCGCAAATCGTCTATAGTAACAATTTCTTCAGTAGGCGGTCTGCAGATAAGCTCAATTTTTCTTTCAATGTCCACGTCAATCAAGCCTTGAATATTTCTATGCTTAATTGATATCGTTTAACTTAAGAATTTACTTGTTAAAATAACAATTTATCCTTTAACAACTTGAAAAATAATCATATTAGCAACTACTGCTTTCTACTATACCTACGAGCAATTAACTGATTCATAGTAAAGGATAAATTTGCTCTTTGTTTTTTGACTGGAAGGTGTAGCGCTGGGTTGAAAAAGCTAACTGTCACCGTAGTGATTTTGGTGTTAGCTGGAGCTATCTTGGCATCTTCATTTGATGTGTTTAATTTTGCTAATGTGCGTGGGAATCTTGATGAATGTTATGTTGGGGTAGCATTCTGTGGGAATACTACAGCTGAGGCAAAATTGCTTGTTGATCGGGTTAAAGATTACACAAATTTACTTATTATCCAGTCTGGTCCTGTGAGTATTAATGAGACGGCGCTTAACGAAATTTGTGAATACTCAATTGCAGCCAATCTTGATGTTATTGTGTTTTTCGGAGATTTAGATCCTAGGATAATCGCTAATGATACAGCAAAGACGTGGCGAACAGCTTGGGTGGATTTGGCAAAGTTAAGATGGGAAGATAATCTGCTTG
>CAYSWL010000222.1:0-3137 GCA_964434745.1 uncultured Candidatus Bathyarchaeia archaeon
CCTAAGATAAGGAGGAGGACTTAAGATCCTCTGGCGCAGGCCTTCGTGGGTTCAAGTCCCACCCCCGCCACCACTTGTTACTATAAAATTGTGTCTTTGTATGCAAATAAATGCGAAATTTGTGGACAATTTTGCAATTATTTTACCTTTAGGTTAGTTGTGGTCGAGTGGTAACCTTTATTATATTTAACTCAAATATATTCATAAAAGTGTGTTCACGGAGTAGAGCACCGAATGACACATAATACAAGCCTTTATACACCAAATTTGCGCTACAATACATTTGTTAGCAGGATGCCTTTTACAGAAAAGGTTTTTTTCACAACAATGTTTTTTGTCACGGAGGCACAAGTTTGAGTTCACTTTGTTCTAGATGTCCTTTTTTCCAGACTGCTCCAAAGATTAAGCATAAAAATGCTCGCAAACGGTGTCGCATCGAACCTACACGTACACTACGATTCTACAAATGCGGTGACTTTCCAAGTAATCCCATATTAGATTGGAAACGTAAACCTAAAGGTCGTTCCTTAACAAGTAAACTTACTTCAACAATTGTTCCAAAAAAAATCACTGGCAACATATAACCTTACTTTGTATAAAACGTACCTTAATTTTTCAAACACCGCGCTACTATTTAATTACAAAAGTTATTTTCCACTTTATTATGCGGTTTTTTAGTTGTAGTTATGCATATTTTTCTCTGTAAGTACAGCCTGTACGTTACACCATCTTAAATCATGTTATCCTCAAAATCATAGTAGGCGAGAACACATGTTCAAACCATTTTTTAATAAGACTTTTTTGTCCAAATCTGGGAAGGCAATGTTCTGCATAGTTGCGTTAGCAATTCTTTTATCTGCTAGCGTTTTTGCAGTATTACCTTCAATTAAAGCACATACTCCTGCATGGACTATTCCAACCTATGCATATTTGAGCGTGGCACCTAACCCAGTAGGTATCAATCAAGAGGTATTCGTGAACTTTTGGCTAAATTTGCCACCGCCTACAGCTTCAGGGGCTTATGGTGACCGCTGGAAAAACTTTACAGTAGAAGTTACAAAACCAGATGGAACACTTGAAACAAAAGGACCATTTACATCTGATGCTGTTGGAGGTGCATGGACTACATACACACCTACAACAACTGGAACCTACACTTTCGTATTCAAATTTGCTGGCCAAACAATTACAGGTGAAAATCCCAACCCAGTAACAGGCAACACCGCTATGACTAACAATGCATCGATAGGCGATTATTACCAGCCAAGTGTTAGCCAAGAAGTTGCACTTGTTGTGCAGCAAGAACAAATTGAAATGGCTCCGGAGAATCCCCTTCCAACTGGATACTGGGCGCGTCCTATACAGTCAACAAACAGCGAATGGTATACGATCAGCGGCAACTGGTATGGGTTTGCTGCCTCAACATTCGCAGCAACTGGTATGTACAATGCCAGCGGAAACTTTAACCCATATACTACCGCGCCAAACACAGCACACATAGTATGGACCAAACCTGAAGCTTTTGGCGGTATGATTGGCGGTGAATTTGGCGGTTCACAACAAAGTAACTATTACTCTACATCACAATATGAACCAAAATTTGCTCCAATAATAATTAACGGTATACTCTACTACACAATGTATCCTGGTAGCTCAACTTATCCATCTGGCTGGGCAGCAGTAGATATTCGTACAGGCGAAACAATTTGGACCAAAGATACTGATGAAATTCTAAGAACTGGACAAGTGCTAAACTATGTATCTCCAAACCAGTATGGTGGCCTTGCATATTTATGGGCAGTTCCACGTACTGCAACTGGCTTCGCTTATTCAGGTGGTATGTATTATTCATTATATGACGCAATGACTGGAGACTAGATACTAAATATTGTAGACGCTCTGCCTATGACAATAACACAAGCATCTGACGGCAGCTTGATAGGCTACTTTGTTAATTCCACCGCACGTACACTAAATATGTGGAACTCAACTGAAGCTATACTTTATCCTGATGGACATATTAGTGAAAACTGGATGTGGCGACCCGCACAAGGTTCAAACATTAGTTTCTCAAGAGGCATAATGTGGTCAGTTCCCATACCCAATAACATCTCAGGTGTACCTCTTGTTCCTGCTCTAAGCATCTCAAAAATTGCCAGTGACGTAGTTCTTATGCTTTCTACTCCCACAACTGGATCGGCTAGCTCATTTTTCCAGCCCGGCTGGCAGGCAGAAGCAGCTTTTAGTGCAAAAACAGGCGAGCTCCTTTGGGGACCAGTGAACCGAACTCAAACGCCATGGACCAGAATATATATGGGCCCAGCTGGAGACGGCATCTACACTGAGTACGTCGGAGAAACAATGGAATGGAGCGCATATAGCCTAACTACAGGAACAAAGATATGGGGCCCAATTGAAACTCCGCATAATGCATGGAGCTACTATGGCATGCAAAACGTGCTTGCATATGGAAAAATATTTGCCTTTGACTTTGGTGGAGTAGTAAACTGTATAGACCTAAAAACTGGCGAACTTGAATGGACTTGGAATACTGGTAGCAGCGGCTATGAAACACCTTATGGTGTTTGGCCACTTTGGACATTTACCACAGGTACAGTCGCCGACAACAAACTTTACGTCCCTGAAGGTCACATGTATAGTCCTCCTTTATTCCATGGTGCTAAACAATGGTGCATAAATACAACTACAGGCGAACCAGTTTGGAATATAATGGCATTTGACGTAACCAGTGCTCCTGCAATCGCAGATGGCTACATGGTAACTCTCAATGCATATGATAACCAAATATACTGCTATAATAAAGGTCAATCAGAAACCACAGTAACCGCTACACCAGGAATTGGAAACGCAATAACTATCCAAGGCACCATTACAGACCAATCACCAGGCCAAACTGCTATAGGTATTCCCGCAGCAGGCACACCAGCCATCTCTGACGAATACATGACAGAATGGATGGAGTATCTATACATGCAGCAGCCTATGCCGACTGATGCTACAGGAGTAGCAGTCACAATATATGTTTCAGACCAAAATGATAACATAGTACATACAACAACTGCTACAAGTGACATTTCTGGTCACTATGCTATTTCATGGGTTCCTAATGCACAAGG
>CAYSWL010000223.1:0-3117 GCA_964434745.1 uncultured Candidatus Bathyarchaeia archaeon
TATGCAAGTGTACTGTATTGGTAAAGGACCAAGCAAACTTACCGTAGAAGCACCAATGACTGGAGTCAACACAGGCGAAGCTATGATGATTCGCGGAACAATCGAAGACATATGTGCAGGTGCAAAGGCTAAAGTTGCAAGCGGTGAATTCAACATCGTACCAGCCATGGCAGATGAAAGCATGCACGACTGGATGGCATACATATACCAACAAAAACCAATGCCCATGGATGCCGTCGGTGTGCCAATAACCTTGATAGCATTCAATGATAACGGTGAAGAAACAATACTTGGCACTGTCACAAGCGATTCAAGCGGTATGTTCAAGAAATCATGGACTCCATCTGTTGCAGGGGAATATACAATTGTGGCATCATTCGATGGCACAGAATCATATTGGCCATCATCTGCAGAAACAGCCGTAGTCGTAACAGTAGCATCAGCTCAGCCAACCACAGAACCAACAACATCTACCAGTGCATCTATCCCGCCAACAGAATCTCCTACTCAGACTATTGCTCCTACTCCTACTCCTGCAGTTGAGCCAGATGCAGATAATCCAACTGATACTTTGCTTATCGTAGGTGCTGCTGTTGTTATCATTGCAATTGTTGGCGCTGCTGCAGTGCTGCTAAGAAAACGTGCATAAATAAAGGCAAAACAAGAATGGTAAAAACAGTTTCATTCCCTTTTCTTTTTTTGGGAAAATGTAAAGGTTGAGAAAGTGGGCTGAAAGGACTCTGGCATTTCATTAAAAAGTGGTAGCAACATAGGGTTCATTCTCTCTCCTGAATAAATTGGCCAGAGCCCCAGCAAACTAATTATTAACTTTAAATATTATTCAAAATTAAGTATCACTATTTTACTATTTATAAATCCCTATTGGAAATTTAACATTGCAGATTATTTGTTACAATTTATGGTCTATTGGACTTATTTTCTATTTGAATAATTTTCTAAGAAACAATTTTCTTTATGGGAGTAGATATCATTATTATTTATATTTTAAGTAGATCGACTCCATATAAGCTCAAAATATTCCTTAGCTATCTTTGTAAACCCAGCGTTAGTTGTCCATAAAAGCGGTGCTTTTCTAGGATTAATTGCTGTTGTTGTAATCAATACTGTCTTATCGTCAAATAATGCAAACATCGCTGGAGGTGGTACGGATACATATCTTATCTTAAACAGCCTATCAGTAATGAAGATGTTTTTCTTTAACATGGCAGATTCAGGTGTATGTATAATTAATCTTACCGCAACGCCTTTTTCTACAAGTTTTTTCCAAGTCACTTTTGCTTTTGTAATATCAAGTTTCATATCTCTCCAAGTGAAAATAAAATCAAAGCTTATTTGTGTATGATTGAAAATTTCCGAAATTTTTCGCTCCATGGCTTTACCGGGCGGAATTAGCGTCAATTCAGGTTCTTTATCTAGTGCTCTTTTCTCATTATTTTCTATACGTTTTTTCAATATCTCTTTTGTTTTTTCTTTAATTTCTTTATATTCTCTTTCTTTATGCTCTAATAATACTGGTATTACTTCATGTATAGAAATAGCCTTATAAAGTGCTGGTATGGCAATAATTTTTTCCAGCAAACCCAACTTCTCAAGCTGAAAAATTGTTCTATATGCATTTGCGCGATCAATTTTTGCGTATGCTGCAATTTTTTGTGTATTGGCCTCTCCAATTTTAGTTAGAGTAACGTACACTCTTGCTTGCCTATTTGTAAGACCAAGTTGTGTTAATATTTGAATCTCATTGGGTTCCGACGTCTTATCACCCACGACGTAATCCCTTGTCGTTATGCTCCTTACTTGAACTTAACTTTTTTGCAATATCCATATACATACCCTATTTTGTTGCTAAATTATGAGTTTGTAGGCAACAAACACCAATTATTAAAAAACAATTCATGATAACATGGTTCTATAGAAGGCATTTCGCGAATGAATATTCAAAAAAATAACATTTACAATTACTGTCTTTCTGTTTTTAACTTCTATTGCGCTTTTTTGGTAATAAAAAAGTTTGAGAGTAATTGTGGGCTGAGCAGACTTTGGCTGCTTAATACTCCTAAATTGGTAGCATACTCGCTCCAATCGCTCCTAATTTGCCGCCAAAGTCTCAGCAAACTCTTTCGAAGTATGACAATTAAATAGCTACTAGGTGGTACAAAACTTTCACATAATTAACTCCAAAAAAGTGAGTTAATGCTTTCCATAAGAATTCTTGATGCAGAAGTGTAAATCAAACCAATTGGACACATTATGCTGTAATGATGCCACTCTGTAATGTTATGCTGATATACTTTAATACTTTGAATACTAGAACGCTTAAATAATTTCCATGATGACTGTTCATTGGGACTATAGATGAGCGCTTCAGCATCAAATATTCACCTTTTTAACACGTTAACCCGTCAGAAAGAACCTTTTATACCAATTCAACACGGTACAGTCGGTCTTTACACATGTGGTCCTACTGTATACGACTATGCACACATAGGTAATTTTCGTGCCTTCATATTTGAAGACCTTCTAAAACGCTGGCTAAAACATCAAGGCTTTAAAGTAATCCATATAATGAACCTTACAGATATAGACGATAAAACCATCAAAGGTAGCCAAAAACAGTCAAAATCACTTCGTGAATATACCGATTTTTACGCTAAAGCCTTCTTTGAAGACATAAAAACCCTGAATATAGAGCCAGCAACGGTTTATCCACGTGCGACTGATCATATTCCTGAAATGGTTGCTTTAATAAAAATGCTCATTCAAAAAGGCTATGCTTACAAAGGTGATGATGGCAGCATATATTTTGCAATTAACAAATTTTCCAGCTACGGCAAACTTAGCCATATTAAAAAAGATGAACTAAAAGTGGGTGCACGTGTTAGGCAGGATGAATATTCTAAAGAAGAAGCCCAAGATTTTGCACTATGGAAAGCTTACACGCCTGAAGATGGTGATGTTTACTGGGAAACTGAGCTTGGAAAAGGTCGACCTGGCTGGCATATAGAATGCAGTGCTATGAGCATGAAGTATCTAGGCGAAACTTTTGATATCCACTGTGGTGGAATAGACAACATGTTTCCTCATCATGAGAACGAA
>CAYSWL010000224.1:0-3109 GCA_964434745.1 uncultured Candidatus Bathyarchaeia archaeon
TGAAGGGGGTATACCATATTTAACAACTCTATGGAATTTTGTATCCCTTTTCCTTCCAAGATGTATATATGCTTTGGCTAACCGAGTAGGCAGACTTTATGGCAGTATATGTGAGTAACTGTAGGCGCGCATTTTTAAGTAAGTAGCGTTATTTTCCAATATACACACTTTATACTAGGGAATGTAGATGCCGCAAAGACTAGTTGTAGTAAAAGTTGGGTCTAGTAGCCTAACTGCGAAAGACGGCAAACTTGCAGAAAAAGAGATGACCCAGATAGTCAAACAGATTTCTTTAGCCGTTAAAGATGGAGATCAAATCGTGTTTGTTACCTCTGGAGCTGTAGCGGCAGGTGTAGCAGAATTAGGCACTGCTGGAAAACCTAAAGACATCGTTTTTAAACAAGCTGCAGCTGCAACTGGACAAATAGTGCTAATGGCTAAATATCGGAATCTTTTCCGAGAATACGATGTAAAGGTTGCACAGATTTTACTAACCGCTGAAGATCTTTCAAATCGCACATCATATGTACACACCCGAAACGTTCTTGACATGCTTTTAAACCTGAATGTTGTTCCTATTATTAACGAAAACGATGTTACCAGCGTTGATGAATTAATATCAGTTAAAGGCTACAAACGCAACTTTAGCGACAATGACATTTTAAGCGTACTTGTAGCAAGCGCAATAGAAGCAGATTTAGTCATAATACTTTCTGACGTCGAAGGTTTATACACAGCTGACCCTTCCACACCAGGCGCATCAATAATTCGAACTGTAGAAAAAATAACTTCAGATCTAAAAAAGCTAGCCGGCAAAAGTAAGGTAGGTCGAGGAGGCATTCAAAGCAAAATTCGTGCTGCAGAAATTGCCACAACATGCGGCATACCTGTAGTAATAGCTAATGCTAGACGCGAAAACGTAATTTTAGATATCCTTGCAGGAAAAGAGGTAGGTACATACTTTAAACCTCAGACTCGAATGCCAGCTATTAAAAGATGGATTGCCTATGGCGCAGCCGTAAAAGGCCAAATCTATGTCAATGAAGGCGCAAAAATAGCTATTCTCGAAGGCTCAAGTTTACTGCCTGTTGGAGTAACTAGAGTTGAAGGGCACTTCAAAGCATGTGATGTTGTTAGCCTTTTTGACTCTCAAGGAAATGAATTTGCTAAAGGCAACCCAAACTTTACTAGCGGTGAGTTAAACCTAATTAAAGGGTTACAAGTAAAAGAAGTACGTAAAAAATTAGGCTCAAAATGTCCTAAAGAAGTAATTGAACACCGTAACATTCACTTAATGAAAGGAGAAAAAGCAAAATGAGCATATTAGAAATTTGTCAGAAAGCTAGGATAGCCGCATTTCAACTAGCAAAGCTTTCAACACAACAAAAAGATAACGCTTTGTGCCGCATGGCTAATGCTCTTGAGGCTAACGCCGAAAGAATCATTGATGCCAACCAGAAAGATGTAGAAGCTGCGAAAACGCGTGGCTTAAAAGCATCATTACTCGACAGGCTAGCATTAGATAAGAAAAAAATTGTTGATATGGCAAATCAGCTCCGAGAGGTAAGTTCATTAGCTGACCCGGTTGGTGCAATACTAAATACGTGGACTAGACCTAACGGGTTACTTATTGGACAAATGCGCGTACCTATGGGTGTTGTCGGAGTAATCTATGAATCAAGACCTAATGTTACTTCTGACTCTGCAGCTCTATGCATAAAATCAGGTAACGCTGTAATTCTTAGAGGCGGCTCAGATGCAATCAATAGTAATATTATAATTGGCGAAGTTTTACGTGATGCACTTAGCGGAACAGGAGTTCCTACAGACGCTATACAAGTAGTTAGTACGGTTGATCGTGCTGCAGCTGAAGAACTTATGAGCATGCGTCAATACATTGATGTGCTTGTTCCCAGAGGCGGCGCTGACTTAATTAATACAGTTATAGAAAAATCACGTATCCCAGTTATTGAAACAGGTACCGGCAACTGTCATATCTATGTAAACGAAGATGCAGACCAAGAAGAAGCATTAATGATTGTACTTAACGCAAAAGTTCAACGCCCAGGAGTATGTAACGCTGCCGAAAAGCTAATTGTAGACCGAAAAATCGCATCTGAATTTCTACCAAAAATAATTCGTATGCTTCGAGAAAAAAATGTTGAAATACGCGGCGACCAAGAGACTCAGCAAATAGTTGCAGACATAAAACCAGCAACTGAACAAGACTGGTACACAGAATACTTAGACCTGATAATTGCCGTTAAAGTGGTGGATGGATTAGAACAAGCAATAACTCACATTAACAAGTATAGCAGTAAACATAGCGAAGCAATCCTAACTACCAGCTTTAACAATGCAATGAAATTTATCAAAGAAGTTGACTCAGCAGCAGTCTACTGGAACGCTAGCACCCGATTCACCGATGGTAACCAATTTGGCTTAGGCGCAGAAATAGGTATTAGCACACAAAAATTACATGCACGCGGACCCATGAGCGTACAACACCTTACAACCACTAAATACTTCATCTTAGGCCATGGACAAGTCCGCCAATAAATAAATATAATCAACTAAAAACATTATTTATTTTCTTTATTTTCTTCAACTATGCGGTCTAATACTGTTTCTTTAGTTTTGTAGCGTATGGCAGCTTCTTCAAGTATGACTTTAGCCATTCTACGTTTTTGTTTAACTGCTGCAAGAATAACTGCTCGGCTGCGATCAAAAATTAACGCTAAATCATCATAAGTATATCCTATACTACACTTGTCGGAAACTATTGGAAACAAATCTTTGCAGTCAGACTCAGCATGTTTTCGTTTTTTAAACGCAACAGATTGACTGCCAAAATAGAATAATGCAGCTACTAACTTGAGTTTATCACTCATAACACAGCTACACATACTAACAGGGTATAGTCCCATAAGGTTAAGAAAATAGCTTTCAGCAAACGCTGCTACACCTAAATGAGATTCACGAGTTAATCTATTATGAAAAGAATTAATTTTTTCTACAATTTGCTGTGCAGTTAAATCGCCCAAGCATGTTTCTTTTTCAGGAAATTTTACTCCTTGTAACTCCAAATCATACATATCAAGCCCCTGAA
>CAYSWL010000225.1:0-3102 GCA_964434745.1 uncultured Candidatus Bathyarchaeia archaeon
TTGATATTTTATTTCAACCGAATGTAATTTTTCACATTGATAATAAAGTTTTGCTCGATATCAGCATATTGCTTAAAATATTAATCATAAAAACGTGAAAATGTTCTTAAAGAACATTCGCTCAACATGGACTTCTAAAAATATTTAGACTCAAATGATTACTGCTGGAAGGTTTTTATTCCATGCAGATGCTACTTTTATTGCAGGAGTATAGTTCTTTTTTGGTTTGGTATTTTGACATACTGTACCCTTTTTAGGAGTAGCCAAAATTGAAGGTGACTTTGGTATATCCATTTTTTCAGCCACAAAGAGATAATTCAATTTTTAGATTTCCTCCCTTAGGTTTGGGCTATGTAGCTTCAGCACTTAAAAAAATTGGTGTAAGTGTAGAGTTGGTAGACTGCACTTTTCTACGAAATATGTCGGAAGCAGTTGAAAAAATTCAGCGATCAAAAGCCAATATTGTCGGTTTCTATAGCATGTTCTCGATGAAAAAAACCTCTATAGAACTGGCGTGCCAAATCAAGGGAAGCTGTGATTTGTTAGTTGTTGGTGGTCCTTTGCCTACATTAAACCCAGTTGATTTTCTTGAAGTCTTTGATGTTGCTGTAATCGGTGAAGGTGAGCAGACTATGGTGGAGTTGGTTGATTGCATAGAGAAAGGACTACCCTTAAATAATGTTCCCGGAATTGCCTACAAGAATTCAGAAATCACAACTTTTTCTAGCGCACGAGAGTTTATGTCAAATTTAGATGTAATAGCGTTTCCTGCTAGAGAGCTTTTCGATAATGAGGCGTATAAGCGGTTCTATATACGCCGCTACGGATACTCAGTATCGCCGTTAATTAGCTCCCGAGGATGCCCATTTAACTGCGATTTTTGCAGTCGCCCAGTTTTTGGTACAACCTTTCGTACCCGTTCACCTAGCAATATTGTAGATGAAGTTGCAGAGATCGCATCTTTAGGGTATGAGCGTGCATGGTTTGCGGATGATTGCTTTACGTTGAACAAAGAACATTTGTTGAAAGTATGTGATTTGCTTATGCAGCGTGATTTGAATATAAGTTGGGAGTGCCTTTCACGAGTGGACACTTTAAACATGGAAGTAGCACGTGCGATGTATCATGCCGGATGTGTTCGCGTATTTTTTGGAATAGAGTCAGGTAATGATTATGTACTACGCCTCATGAGCAAGCAGATAACAACTGAACAGGCGCGAAAAGCTGTCTATATTGCTAAAGCGGCTGGTTTACAAGTTGGAGCATTTTTTATTATCGGTTATCCAGGAGAATCCGACAAAACTGTACTTGATACAATACATTTTGCTTCTGCATTACCTTTGGATTATCTATCTTTCACATTACCTTATCCTATTCCTGGAACAGCACTTCATGAACGTATAAAAGATAACGACACTACACTCATTGAGGATTGGGAAGAACCTAAAAACCAAGGGTTGATCCGACATAAACTGCTCTACGGGTCAGGATTTAGTGAAACCAAACTCAAATTTGCTATAGCTAAAGCTCAGTTTCAATTCCAAAGTCGAAAATTTTTAGGTTCAACCTTTTATAACTCAGTTGGAGCCCCGTTTGAGCGGTTAACAGATGCTGCCTTTAAACTAATGCGTTAAACTAAGCTTTTAAAAATATAGATTTTTCATGAAAGTTGTTGATGGAAGATTTATTATGTTTAATTGCAACTGGGGCTGTCAACTTTATATCATTGATTATACAAAGTGCTATTGGTGGTATTTTGAATAATTTATCTGGCGTAAAATTTGCTTTATTTTTATTTCGCGTTAACCAACTGCCAATACGTCGTGAACCTCCTATTCCTTACCCTGAACCTAGCCCTGAACCCGAACCGGAACCGGAACCTGAACCACAACCTGCACCTGAATCAAAACCAAAAAAGGTAAAAAATTCTCTTGCCATACTATTCTATTAGCCATTTTCTATGTCCTTTACCTTTGCTTTTTATGTTTTAACTGCTGATTCAGGTTAAGGTTGCCATAATCCTTATTTGGGTACGTGTGTTTTCGTGCTTTGATTTGAGGTCTTATAAATATGGGTAATTTGACGGTCGCCGTAGTCGGAGCGCAAGGTTACAGTGGAACAATAGGTAAAAAGGGGACATCCACAGACATAACCCTTTATAATTCAAAGAAAGGTGAAGACACTCTAACTCTTATTGAACCCAACCGTTACCCTGAACGGCTTGCTCCACTATTTTATGCCGCTTCCGAAGCTAAAGCTGCAATCGTGGTCATAGATGAACTTAACGCTACACTAGGTGAAAGTCTAGTTATGCTTCAATGCTGTAACATAAGTACTGGCTTTTTCGTTTTACGTAACTATATACCTAAAGAAAAAATTGAACCTCTCATTAAAGGCACTGTATTAGAAAAATACGAGTTTATAGCAGATGACCCTAACATCATACGTGAAAAACTATTCTCGATTGCCTCTCAGCAAAAATCACCTGAGACTTCAACAGGTGTCGTTCCAGTAGATCATGCATTCAACGTCAAAGGTGTTGGCGTAGTCGTTTTAGGTGTAGTCATAAACGGTACTATAGCCAAACATGCAGCATTGAAGGCTTTACCTAGTACAAAAACTGCGCAGGTTCGCTCTATCCAAAAACACGATGAAGAATACGACACCTCTGTTGAAGGCGACCGAGTTGGGCTAGCCGTAAAAAATGTTGATGTAGCAGATGTAGACCGCGGCATAGTGCTAACAAATGATCCTGCTGTTAAATCGTCAAAAATGCTCCAAGCAAAGGCTACATTAGTCAAATATTGGCCTATGCCTCTCAAAGAAGGTATGGTTGTACATGTAGGGCACTGGATGCAATTTCTTAACAGCAAAATTGATTCTGCCTCTGATGAAGGCAACTGGCATAACCCTACTTTGACTTTAAGCTTAGAAAAAGAACTCGTTTACCGCTCAGGTGATAAAGCTGTATTAATGTATTTGGAAGGCGGCAAATTACGCGTAGCAGGAACCTTAGAACTTACATAGATACATATTTTTATTTTTAATTAGAGGGGTGTGCATTATTCTTGTTTTTAGCAATTTTTTGATTTCTTTTGTCAA
>CAYSWL010000226.1:0-3069 GCA_964434745.1 uncultured Candidatus Bathyarchaeia archaeon
GTTTTGCGCGGTCTTTATCGTAGTTGATTTTATCGACGGATGGATACTTGTTTAATGCTCTTTGTATGGCCATTTTTGTCGCGCCGTAGTTATACTGATAGATTCTGCGGGCGTCTGTGGCTTGCGGGTGTATGAATACACTACATACTATTACCCAGTCATCTGCTTTATCTGCTGGGATTGTTCCCTCTTCAACTGAATCGGCGACTGCTTTAGCGACTGCTGCTTGTGCTGGACCGAAAATTTTGCCTGTGTCTCCCATGTTTTTTATTGTAACTTTAGGTACGATTAATGTGAATGGTTTTGGTGGCAGGTTTGGTCGAATTACTGCTAGCAATGGAGTATGACCGGCTGAGAGTTGAGTCATGCCTGTAGCAAAAGCTTGTCCTACTGGACCATCTTTATCGCCTATCATTAAGTCTATGTGGGCAACTTCGTTGCCTTCACCTACTAATGATTCGCCAATAAGGTATGTGCTAGCTTGGTCTTCAAAGTCATCTGCTACAATTGTCGGCATCTGATCAAGTATCTCTTTAAAATCAACGCTTAATTCTTTCATCCACGTATAAAGTGTGTCTCTGTGAATATTTAGAATTTTGGCTGTTCCCGAAATTGTCGGTTTTGTCGGCTTGCCTTTTGCATTTGACTCTTTTTTTGCAGCTTCTGATAGCATTTTTATTAGGTCTTCTCGAGTTTCAGGTTTTTTAACGTCAATACCCGACATTTAATAGTTGTCCCCGTGTTGAGGGAGGTTGGCCTTATATATAAGACTGTCGGATGATAATTGTTGTTGTGTTTCTTTAGTTTGAATTTTATGCTTATCTGTCGGGAAAATGGTAAACTTAACTGTGGCGAGCTTTTATCAAGTTTTGAACATAGGTAACTATATATTGTGATGAGTATAAAATTTTCCAGTTATCCTTTACAGGAGTATTAATCGTGTCGCGGATAGATTGGATATGTATAGGTATAATTCTTCTAGGTATAATTTTATTCTTGTATGGAGCAAATTATTATAATGAACCTGTTGGGTGGACAGGTTTAGTTTTATTTATTGGCGGTTTTTTAGTTATAATAATCTACTATATTTATAATTGGACAAAAAAGCAAGGCGTTATTCAAACGCCATAAATAACACTGTATTTGTCTTGTAGATAATTCAAATATGGTTTAACAGTTAATCCTGAGCCTGTTGCCTTCTTAACTAAATCAGCGGGGTCATAGAGGTTCCCTTTGTTGTATATATTATTTGTTAACCAGCTTCTTATAGGCTCTAAGTTACCTTGAGCAAGTTGACTATGCCAGTTAGGATTGCTTTTTTCTATGGCATTTAACATCTGCCCACTGTATATGTTACCTAGTGCATAGCTTGGGAAATATCCATACAACCCACTTGCCCAATGTGTATCTTGCATTACGCCTTCTGAATCATTTTCGATTTCAACATTTAACATTTCTTTGTATTTTTGGTTCCAAACCACTGGGAGTTCGTTTACCTTTACTTTACCAGCGAATAGATCTTTCTCTATTTGGAACCGAATAATTATATGTAAACTATATGTAATTTCGTCTGATTCTATACGTATCTTGGATGGTTTGACAACATTTATTGCGTGAATGAATTGATCTAGTTCAATATTTGAAAATTCTGATGCTGCTATTGCCCTTATTTTAGGAAATAGGCTATTCCAGAACTCGGTGCTTCGTCCAATTAGATTTTCATAGAGTCTCGATTGTGATTCATGGATTCCTGAGCTAGCTGGAGAGCCTACTGGCTGATATTTCCACCCCTGTGGTAGTCCTTGTTCGTAAAGCGCATGGCCTGTTTCATGTAGGACGCTGAATAAGGAACTGGTTATTTTATTGGGGTAATAATGTGTAGTTATGCGTACATCATCGTAGTATCCGGTGGTGAAGGGGTGCTCGGTTTCGTCAATCCTCCCTGAAGCTTCAGAAGTAGTGGTGTCATATCCAAGTGTCTTGGTTAAAAGTTTAGATATTTCTTTTTGTTTTTCCACTGATACTTTCTTGCTTAGTATGATATCACTATGCTGTTTGGGTGCTGATTCTATTTTAGTAAGTAATATTTTAAGTCCTTGTTCGAGTTCTGTGAAGATTTTAGCTATCGTTTCACTGGTCATTTTTGGCTCAAAAATATCTATTAAAGCATCATAGGGCGTTTTAGTTTGCTTTACTTCCATAAGGATATTGGCAGCATCCATGTTTAAAGCAACGAGTTTTTCAAGTTCACTTTTGTATGCATTGTAGTTTTTTGAAGCTTTTGCCTTTTTCCAAATATTTACCGTTATAGCCTGTTGCTTTGAGATTTGAGTAACTAGTTTGGCTGGTAGTTTAGTTTGTTCGTCATAATTTTTCTTAATTAAATGTGTATTGCGTTTTTCAACTTCGTTTAAAATATCAAAATTTGAATTTTGAATAATGCTGTTTAGTAATTTGCCTATTTTTGGGTTAGTATTCATTTTGTGGTGGATTTGACTTAAAAGTGAAAGTTGTTCACTGCGCATATTTACCGCTTTAGGGGGCATCATAGTTTCCATATCCCAACTGATAATTGCCTGTGCGGTGCTAAAAATTGTCAAGTTTTTGTTTAGCTCAATAAGCTTCTTGTATGCTGTTTTTATATCAGTTGTCATAAGTTGACCTTCTATTCCAACTTTATCGAGCTATTAGCTAATTATATGCATTATGGGCTTGTGAACCAAATTTTTCTATTAGTAATTTTTTTATAATTACATTGGTAAATTAATTCGCCAATTTTATCTTTTTAATATTTAGATTTTAGTTTTCTATTATCTGCTCTATGTTTTTTATCTTAACCTGTTTGTGTGTTGTCTTTGATTTGTGTTTTTTAAACAACTGTTGATATGGTTACTGCTGATTTTAGTAGGCGAGTGATTTCTGGCTCATTTGAGTGTAGCTCTGTAAGATTTCGTATTTCTACATGGCGAGGGTCGCCTTTGTCCCCAGTTCCTTTTAGTAATGCTGAAGAAATCCGTGTTCCTAGATCGGAAGAGCACACGTCTGAACTCCAGTCACGAGATTCCATCT
>CAYSWL010000227.1:0-2985 GCA_964434745.1 uncultured Candidatus Bathyarchaeia archaeon
CCTATTTTGTGTTAGTAAAATTGTTTATTTTTGCTACCAACACAGTGTTTAAGCTAAGTAAAATTAGGCTCTGTTTTGTAAGCCTTGGGCATTAAGACTAGTTATTGTATGATTCGAAAATTTTTAGCTAAGAATGTTTCTAGGCGTTATGGTGTTAGGTTTTTTTGTTTTTATTTGGCTGTTTTTTATATAATTTGTGGGTTAAGCTTAATTTTAGGCAAGCTGAGCATTTGTGTGGCTGTTTTGAGGTTGCATTTAGTGGTGCTTTTAGTGGCTTTCTTTTTTTCTGATTTAGACTCATTTGTTGAAAAGTTAAGATTTTAAAAAGAGTGATGCAACTAAATTTTTGATCTACTGTTAAGGGGTGTAGGCTTCTTGCTTCAACACCAACTCTGCCCAAGTTAACTCCACAAGCCTATTCAACCCTATGGCTTAGGGTACAACTTAATATTGACAGAAGCATTCAAGTCTCTGTCCATTACAAGACCTCATTGAGGACAACTGTGCTCTCTATCTGCAAGTGTTTTAGGAACGATTGTTTTGCACCTGCTACACTGTTTAGAGGTAACTGCGGGGTTTACGAATACGACTTTGCAACCAGCACTCTCAACCTTGTAACAAAGCATATTTGCCAACATACACTAACTAGCATCATTAATCTGCTTACAAAGCCGCTTCTGAACCATAGCTTTAACATTTAAATTCTCAAGAGAAATAGTTTGGTACTTATGAACCAACATATGAAGTTTTATGCAAAAAAATCTTTACGATCATTAGCCAACTTTTCATAAGTACATGCAAGCTTGATTTTTGCTTTCTTTCGATTCTGGCTTGCTTTCTTTTTTTATTTTTTTACTTGTTTAATATTTTCTATAGCCTGGTTTTCTAATATTTTTCAATAGGTTTTTGTTAGTTTTGAATATGATGCACTATTTTTTAGCGTTATAATTTGTTTTCAAAAAAGTAGTTTATATAACATACACTTCGTTTATGCTTATTAGGCCGTTGTCTCCTATAATTTTCTTGATTTCAGCTAATAGTGGTTCTAATTTTGTTGGTTTGTCTATGACTTCTATTAGTAGTGGCATGTTGAAGCTGATTCCTTCTATTTGCATGGTTGATTTGCCGCGTTTGCCAAACCCGTTAACGCCTGTCCAGATTGTAGCACCTGCAATGCCTGCATTCATCAAAATATCTAAAATAATTGTTTGAAGTCGTTTGCCCTTTATTTCATCGTTCTTTTTTATTCGAATTGTTAGATTCCACATTTTTTGTTTCATTTTTATTTGATCACCTGTTCTATTAGGAAAGTGCCTAATAATCTGCCTGCTACCAAGGAAATAAATGATAATCCAACGTTGGCAGCTAGCTCTAAGAATGCAAGGCCGAAACGATGCTGATCTACTAGGTTGAATGTTTCTAGTTCAAATGAGGACATAGTTGTAAATGAACCGCAAAAGCCGACTGCTATTAATAATGAGTATTTTGAGTCTAAGTTAAATGTAATTGATAGGATTGAGAAGAGTCCTAAAATAAAACTGCCTAATATGTTAACTGTTAATACATTTACAGGCAATGTAGCTATTGTAATTGGTGATTCTACTATTTTGTAACGTAAATATGCTCCTGCAATGGCGCCTAATGCTAAGAGACCAAATTCTATTGCATGCATTTTTCTGCCCACCTGTCTTTTACTCCTTAAAGGTAGGCATTATTAGCATCCAAACAGGAGCAGTTTAGACCACAGCTGTATCATAGTCAAGGCTAATGCCATAGCCAACTTTTCATACAATACCATATTCTGTATTAATACTTTATCTGCTGAGCAAGCAGAGATGCTTTTTACGCTGATTATTTTTGTTTCGCTGTTGTACAATTGAACCAACATAGTCTTTTATGGCATGCTACGTAAGTGGTATTTGCCATGTTGAGGAATATGCTCAACAGCGGCATTACAACTAACCTCTAGTAACTACTAAAGAGGTCTTAGAGATAACATCAAAAAGACGCTTTAGAAAGTGCCAAGTTAAGTATAATGTTGGCATTGGGTTTAGACTCAACATGGCAACTTTACTATATTTTTTTATTTCTTTAGTTCGTTAATCTACTTTTTTCATCGTTTGGTTTGTTTCTGGCTTAATCTATAAATGTTGTTTTTGTTGTTTATTTTTTGTTGAGTGGTTGTTTGTGGGTAGGCTTAAGGTTATTCCGTTAGCTGCGGAGAGTTTTGGTGTTAGGTCTATGTGTACTTTGGTTGAGTCGCCTGATGTGGTTATGCTTTTTGATGCTGGGGTTTCTCTTTGTCCTTTTCGTTTTTGTTTGCCGCCTCATCCAGTAGAGTTTGCTACTATTGATAAGTTAAGGAAACGTATTGCTGATGGTGCAAAAAAAGCTCAAGTTATAACAATTAGTCATTATCATTTTGATCATCATACACCAAGTCATGAAGATTGGCTTGTGAATTGGACATTATCTGATGAGACTGCACGTCAAATCTATAGTGATAAGATTGTATTGATGAAAAATTCTAAAATAGATATTAATGATAGTCAGCGTCAGCGGGCTTTGATGTTTGAGAAAACTGGCGGTAAATATGCTAGACGGCTTGAGGTTGCTGATGGTCAAACGTTTAGGTTTGGTAGTGAAACGCAAATTCATTTTTCTAAAGCGGTGTTTCACGGTTCAAGTAATTCAGGGTTAGGTTGGGTGATTATGGCAATTGTAGAGTATGGAACTGAACGGTTTGTATTTGCACCTGACGTACAAGGGCCTATGGTTTCGCATACAGCTGAGTTAATTAAAATGCAAAACCCTCAGTTAGCTATGGTTGGTGGTCCACCTTTTCATTTAAGAGGCACAAAAGTAGATGAAGTTCAACTAAATAATGCAGTTGATAATTTAATTAGTATTGTTAAGGTTGTGCCAACTATAATACTTGATCATCATCTTTTACGTGACCCAGATTGGCACACACATACTGCATCA
>CAYSWL010000228.1:0-2971 GCA_964434745.1 uncultured Candidatus Bathyarchaeia archaeon
AATCACCAAAAAAAGATAACCAAATCACCAAAAAAAGATAACCAAATCACCAAAATAATACGGCTTATCACCATTTAGCAAAATTAAAAAATTAATTGTTAATCGTCATTACTTTAGCTGAAAATAGATCAAATAAGTGTTACAAGTTGTCTTTAGCTTTGAAAAGCACTATCAATCCAATATACAACATTTTTTACATTCAAAAATTGTTCGAAGAACTCCTAACATTGCATAAATGGCTGCTGCTACAGGCAGAATGTTAAAACAGAAAAAATACTGTAATTAAAGGTTATAGAGTAAAAGAAGGCTCTGATGCGACTGAGAGTACAAGTTTTTCGGCGGCTACTTCTTGTTCTCTTGTCCCAGATATTGCCAACCAGCAGCTTCCTTCAGCACCACATACACCGCCGCTAGCAATTAACTCAGCAGTTGCCCCTGTTAAGAAATTTATTGCTTCAAGCTCTGTGACCACTTGGCCAGGAACAGGCAATAAACGAAAACCACTTACCCCCGGAGAATTAACCTTTTCTGCCAAATCCAATAAATCACCAGTTATGCGTTTTTCTAAACCCACTGGAAGAATCAATTTAACCCTGCGTCCAGCTACAGCCTGCAATATTACGCCAATAGTTCCGGATTTAGGATGACCAATCAAGACTGCCGCCTGCTTTTTTTGCAGATTTAAAGCGTTTGCACCTTTTAAAATAACATCGCCTTCTACAAGTTCATCGGCTACGTCAAATATTGTTTTACCTTTTTGCCAAACGCCTTTACGTATAACAACATCACCAGGAAAGGCAGATTCATCAATCATACGACCTTCAGAGGTAATAGACTGCCCAGGCGGCAAAGTTATTCCCCTAAAAAACCGTTTACGAGAAAAATCTTTCAAAGATCCAACAAGATTTAAAGCTTCTTCAGCAACATACCCATTAGTTGTTCCTGCAATAATAACAACGGTGCCGTGTTTTAATGCAGTTAAAATTGTAGGATAAGATACCACTGCTTTTGCAATTAATCGTTTTCCTGCTGATGATGTGACAATAAATTGTTTCATTAAATTAGCCACCCTCACTTTCCCATTAATAACTAGGTTTAAAAGGTTTTAATTCACTTTTAAAAGTAAATGCCTGTATTTGCCAAGAATTTCGGCTTAATATTACAAATGTTACTTTTTTTATACAATTTGGATTGGATGCTATTATTAATTAATACTCAATTAAACAGCAACGTTACACAAAAATTTATTAATTAAGTTTGAGACCGTTCGACTGGAGACGTAGTTATGGCGCTTGATGGATTCGAATGGACACTATTTACTTTCATAGCAGCCCTAAGTGTTTTAGGAGGAGTACCTCATTTGTTTAGGTTAATTAAGCCTAAACCACACTTAAAAATTATCCAAAGTACAATTACCAAGCTCCCCAACGATAGCTTTAGGTATGGCATACATTTAGAGGTTGAAAATCAGACTAAATGGTGGAAGAGAAGCGGTGATGCTTCAAACCTTATTGGAGAATATTATATGATTGATAAAAATGGCGTTCAATGGGGAACCATATCCAATCAGATACTAACACCTTACCTTGTAGCAGGCGCAAAAGCAGCTAAAGATATTGAAGGTTACCACTCATTTCTACCAGAAGGAAACCCCTACACCATAGTATTTCGAGTAACCTGCAACGAAGGACAGATAGCTAAACAAAAGATCATCTACGAAGCACCAATATAACAGCATATCAACGCCAACTAAGCAATCAATCAAGATTTGCCAAAAACTAATTTGGCGAAATTTACCATCAACATTTTTTAAATACATAAAGTCGATATACTAAAAATTCCTGTTTATTAATACTAAATCAATTGTTTTTACAGAAAAGATATAAGAGATAAACGATAACAATTGTCAAATAGCTAACAAAAAGCAAGCTCAATGGCTTAGGACAGCCTTACGAACTTTTCGCTTGCCTTCAACGGAGTTACTATACTATGAATACTGAAAAAATTAAAAAAACTACCACCCATCAGCAACCCATCATAGACGCCACACAGCAGATAGTACTACCCGACAACTGGAAAGACTATAAATGGCAACTAGAAAACTCAATAAGAACAATTGAAGATTTTGAGAAAGTAACAGGTATAACATTTACCAAAGAAGAGCAACAAGAATTAAAGAAAACCATAGAAAAATTCCCTTTGAACATTACACCTTATTATGCATCATTAATTGAAAAAGAAAATTACCGTAATGACCCAATTTTTAAACAATCATTTCCAAATCCTGCTGAACTAAACATTTCAAAATGTGACATGGCAGATCCACTTCATGAAGATAAGGATAGCCCGGTAAAAGGAATAACCCATCGATACCCAGATAGAGTACTATTTCTAATTAGCAACCGCTGCGCCATGTATTGTAGACACTGCACACGAAAAAGAAAAGTAGGCGACCCTGACCATATTCCTTCAAAAGAACAAATACTAGCAGGAATTGAATACATTAAAAACAACCGCAAAATACGAGACGTTCTACTTTCCGGCGGAGACCCACTTATGCTGCCGGATGAGTTTTTAGATTGGATTTTAACAGAATTAAAGCGCATTCCCCATATCGAAGTAATACGCATAGGTTCTAGAGTGCCAGTTGTTCTTCCATACAGAGTTACAAATAAACTGGTAAATATGCTCAAAAAGCATCATCCACTTTGGTTAAACACCCATTTCAACCATCCTAGAGAACTTACTCATTCAGCCCAAGAAGCTCTTCGAAAACTTGCCGACGCAGGCATACCTTTAGGAAATCAGTCAGTACTACTAGCAGGAGTAAATGATTGCCCTCAAATAATTAAAAAACTGAACCAGAAACTAGTGCAAAACCGAGTACGACCATATTATTTATTCCAATGTGACCTTTCAGAGGGCTTAGCTCATTTTCGAACGCCTATAGGAAAGGGAATTGAAATAATGG
>CAYSWL010000229.1:0-2962 GCA_964434745.1 uncultured Candidatus Bathyarchaeia archaeon
CTCTGCTAAAGGTTCCAAAGTCAGAGTCAGCGTATGGTTCAGTTTCCCAGAGTTCGTTTCCTGTGTTTATGTCGTATGCGTGGTGAGTCATTGTGGCTTCATCGTATTGTGTGTATACGCCTTCGGCGATGTTCTTGCTAAGTCGTTCAAACATTCCGTATATGTTGGTTCTGTTTTGTTGCCAGAGGAAGTTAATTGATGTTGGGTAGTTGCCGTTTGGTAATTTTTCAATGAATGCTGGTAGGCCTGCTTGTGCATAGATTAGTGGGTAGACACCGAAGTCTTGTGGGGTACCAGTTCGTCCTGTGGATGCAAGTACTACGCCTTCACCGACCATTTGGATATTTAAGTTGAATCCGACGTTGGGCAGTGATACGTTCCATTGGTAGCCTTCGCTTCCGTTATAGGTTCGGCCAGCGCCTGGGCTGTATGCGTTAATTCCAACGCCAGATCTAGCTGGGTCACTGATAGCGCCACTTGTTTCTAGGGCTAGTGTTGAGTTCCACATGAGGTATCTGCGGTTAGCGCCTGAGCCTGTTATTGAGTAGACTAACATTTCGCCGTTAGGGCCGATTGCCATTGTTCCAGTGCCTGCGCTGACTATTTGGAATTGGAATTTGCCGTCAAGTGGGTTAAAGAAGCGCCATGTAGATCCGGATACGCTAACTAGGTGTGGGATAATTCCGTGTTCGTTTGGTGAGCTGTATGCGTAGGTTTGTGCAAAGGTGATGTCTGTACCGTTTAGGTACCAGAGTTCTTCGCCGGTTTTTAAGTCTACACAGTGGGTGCCGCCACCTGGACTAATAACTTGGCGTGCATCGCTATAGTAGAGCATGCCTGAAAGTATCAAAGGTAGGTAAGGCTGCTCGTAGGATAAGCCTGTGTAGTATGATTGGTCACCGTATTTGCCTCCGACAACACCGCCGAGCATAATTGGTTTAGTCCATAAGATGTGTGCGGTTTCAGGTGCGGCAGTGTATGGTGCGAATGCTGTTGTGCCGGCAAATGTTCGTCCGTTATAGTCGTAGCCTTGCATTAGCCAGTTGTCAGCAACTGATGCGGCGTTTTTGATTTCGCCATAGATTGGTCTTGTCCAGTATCCGTCTGGAAGTTCTTCATTTGAATAAGGCTCGATGGGGTCTTGTTGGACGGTTATTGTTTGGACTTTGCTTTCACTTGGTTCATAGTAGCGTGTTGGAGTTAGGTGTGTAAAAGTTTGACCAGGGAAGATTGTTTGGAATGAATATTCTCCAACCATAGTTGGTGTGTAAGTGAACCAGCTTCCGCCGGTTGAGTCTGCAGTGAAAGGTCCTTTCTCATCAACAGTTCCGTCAGGCAATGTAATTTTTACTTTAAATCCCTCGAAGAAGGGACCAAGTATTGAGCCGTTTGTTACTGTTTTATCGACTCGGAATTGTACAATCAATGTTTGATCAACACCGACAGGGTCAGGTGAAACAATGATATATGCAAAAGTTTTCCAGTTAAGTGTTTCAGCGCTAGCAGCAGGAACAGTAATTGCCAGAACAGAACCGCAAAGCATGAGAACTAAAAAGACCGAAATTAGCAGCTTATTTTTTTGGTTTTTCATTTTTATTTTTTCTCCTCCATTTTTCCGCATGTTTCAACCAGTTGATTTATAAGCTTTTGGAATAGAAAAAATTAAATCGTAAAAAAACACGTTTTTTTGTTAATTAACCGCATTTTTTTAACAATTATAACAGCATACTTGGGAGGTAAGGCTTATTATCAGCGCTTTAGCTGATGCAGCCGAGAAGAGAAATATGGCTTTAGGGAAAAAGCTAGATGAGATTGATATTAAAATAATCAAAGATTTGCTTAGAGATGGACGGAAAAATTTTGCAGCCATAGCAAAAGAATGTAATGTTTCAAAAACTACGATAGGTGAACATTATAAAAAACTAGAGGAAGCTGGCATAATAGTTGGTGCTACACTTCAAACTAATTGTTCAATTGAAGGCGCCAAAGGAGTTGCAACATTACTAATTACGGTTGAGTCTCATCATATTGAGAAAGTCATTGAACGTATAAGGAAAATTCCTAAAGTCAATGTTCAACGTCAGTATAATGCAAATTATAATATTTTGGTCATAGCTAGCTGTAATAATTCAAAAGAGTTAGCTGCAGTTAAGGAAAACATCTCTAGGAATAATTCGGTTATTGAATGTAGAACTTATATGTGGACTGATGTTAGAAATACGCCTGAAAATATTATACATCAGCCAAAAAATGCAAATGATAAAGATACTCAGGTAATTGATGATGCCGTATTTATTTCAAAAAAACATCCGGTTGAGATTGACGAAATAGATATTCAGATAATTGATAAACTTGAGAAAAATGGCCGAGAGTCATTTATGAAAATTGGCCAAGAAATTGGCGTAGCAACTGATACTGTGTCAAGAAGATATAAGAAGCTTGTAGAAAATAGACTCATTAAAAGTTCTATCCAAATTAACCCTAAAATGCTTGGCTATCAAGCTGTTGCAGACTTTAGATTAGCATTCACAGTTAAAGAAGAAATAGATTCATTAATAGAAAAAATTAGACAAATTCCCGACATATCATATATTGTAAAAGGAGACGGCGCCTTTGACCTACATATCGCGGCTTTAACTAAAGACATTGACCACGTATTTAGTATAAATGACCAAATATCACAAATACCACACATCAAAAAGCTAGAAGTTGCTTTAAGAAAACCACCATACGCGTGGCCAAGCCCAGGACAACACATATCAACCTTTGGCAAAAAAATCGGAGAATAACAAGTCAAGTAATGACAAAATTTATACTTGCTAGCTCCTTTAAAATTGGCGTGATCATATGACTGTTTTGATGCTTGAACAGTACACTATTAAGTCAGATAAGTTAAATGAGTTTGGCGTTTTTCTTAAAAAGTATCTTGCGTGGTTGGAGAAGAAGCGGCCGACTTTGTATA
>CAYSWL010000230.1:0-2946 GCA_964434745.1 uncultured Candidatus Bathyarchaeia archaeon
GTGTATACTTCCTGTGAGATACCCCTTTATTAAAACAAACGAAAAGTCTTGGTAACTTAGTTAACAAAGGATGTGAATAGGCAATGGCAACAACTGTTGTCGAAGCAGTAGACTTAAAAAAAACTTACATGTTAGGGAAAATCCCAGTAGATGCCCTGCGTGGCATAAATCTCAAAGTAGAAAGTGGCGAATTTGTTTCCATTCTAGGTCCATCTGGAAGCGGTAAATCCACATTGCTTAACCTTATAGGTGCATTGGATAAACCTACTTCTGGAAAATTGTTAATCGACGGTGTTGACCTTTCTACACTTAACGATAATCAACTTACTGACGTTAGACATAGAATTGGCTTTGTATTTCAATTCTTTAACCTTATTCCCCGTTTAACTGCCTTAGATAACGTGGAGCTTTCTTTGTCAATTGCTGGAATAAGCCGGTCTGAACGTAGAAAACGAGCTCAGCAGTTACTTGAAGATGTAGGATTAAATGACCGCATGAATCATAAACCTGCAGAACTTAGCGGTGGCCAACAACAGCGTGTAGCTGTTGCCCGAGCATTAGCGAATAACCCTAGATTTCTATTAATGGATGAGCCAACTGGCAACGTAGACTCAAAAACTGCCCGTGAAATTATATCCTTAATTAGAAAACTCAATGAAGACGGCGTAACCATAATTATGGTAACTCATGACCAGAATTTATCAAAAATTGCAAAACGCACCATCCAAGTGATGGACGGCCAAATTGCTTCAGATGTGGTGAATTAGCATGAAAATAAGCGACATATTCGGATATTCATTTAGTGCTATTAGGCTTCGCAAACTTCGAGCGGCTTTAACAACCCTTGGTGTAGTCATAGGCATAGCCGCTATAGTTGCATTGCTTTCAATCACTCAGGGGCTTCAAACTACTATATCGGGACAACTTGAACAAGGTTTAGCCACAGATACTTTGCTAGTTATTCCCGGCGGCGGTTTTGGTGGGGGAACTAACGGTCCTGGTGCAGATGGTGGATTTGGAGGCGGCGGTTTTGGTGGGGGAACCTCATCTGATTTCATATTACGCCTCAATTATACAGATGTGATTAATGGGCTTTCAGCTGATATTGATAGTTCATTTGCAGTAATTCAGCAGTCATGCTATATAATGAATGGCACAGGCTCAACTAGAACTGTTACCGTAGTAGGTGTCGATTTTAACCAGTATGCAAACACTTACCCTACAACGTTTGTAGCTCAAAGTGGAACTATACCTGCTGATCCTATAATGGCTGATGTAGTTGTTGGTTCTCGTATTGGTACATATGCTAACGGTACAACATTTGTCACTGCCGGCTCTGATGTTAACATAATCTGGACTAATAAAACAGCGCTAAGTTTTGTTAACCAAACTTATGCAGCACAAGTTACAGGTGTACTTGATCGCATTGGTGGATTTAACATAGGTGGGCCTTCAGATAGTAGCATTTACATCCCAATAGAACAGGCAGAAGCATTCTTTGGAACTGATCAAGCTAGCATGATAATTGTCAAACTTAGAAACACAGACAGCGCAACAGTTGATAATGTGTCTAAAGCAATAACTGATCGATTCGGTAATGAAGTTAGCGTTATCTCCTCAACTGCAGTACTTAGTTTAGTGAATACAATCTTTTCAACAATTCAGCTATTTCTTGGTGGTATAGCAGCTATCTCTTTGCTTGTCGCTGGCATAGGAATTATGAACATAATGATTGTTTCATTAATTGAACGTACACGAGAAATCGGTATACTCAAAGCTTTAGGTATGAAAAGCCGTACAGTGCTATCAGTTTTCTTATGTGAATCAGTACTAATCGGTCTAATGGGTGCAATTATCGGAATTATCTCAGGTTGGGGTTTAGCAAACGCAGTAGCGGTAATATTTAGCACCGGCATATTCGGAGGAAGCGCCAACGTAGCTATAAATCCACTGATAACCCCTGAAGTGTTAATTGGTGCACTAGGATTTGGTGTAGGTATAAGCGTAATATTTGCTCTATATCCAGCATGGCGAGCTTCAAAACTTAAACCTGTTGATGCACTTCGATACGAATGAGAAAATGAGGAGTATGGCATGATTAAGCGGCTCTACCCTTCTCACCCCCTCGTAGGTGTAGGAGCAGTGATCCTTAGGAATGGTAAACTCTTATTGGGTAAGCGGCTATGTGAGCCTGCAGCCGGCAAATGGAGCATTCCAGGCGGCTTAGTTGAGCTAGGTGAAACTTTAGAGCAAGCAGTCATGCGTGAAGCCAAAGAAGAGACGTGCCTTAACGTCTCTAATCCAACTCTTTTTGATGTCATAGACATACTTGAAGCTGATAAACAAGGTAAAATTGTATACCACTACATAATAGTTGATTATCTAGTTACTTCTATAGGTAACTGTGAACCTACTGCAGCAAGCGATACATCTGAACTCCGTTGGGTGCCTTTAAATGAAGTAGAAAACTATGACCTAACTGGGTCTTTTCGAACTTTTTTTAATCGAAACCGCAAACGCCTAGAAAAAGTTGCTTTATAATATAACAGCTTAATTGATCTCTTATTCATTTACTGTGATTTAGTAAAATACGCTATGATTTATTGGGAGTTATGTAAAGAATAGGCGTGTTTGGCCCATTGTTTTTAGATCTAGTGCACGTACTCGAGTTACCATTGGAAAGTCTCTTACGGCTTTTCCAAGTGTTAGACAGTGGTGTGGAGCTAAGTCTCGGGCTATGCTGCGAACAGTTTCAGCATCTACGCGTGCAGCCCTGCTTACAACGTCGAGATCATGTTCATTAGTGAAGTTAAAAAGGAAGATGTTGTCGGCTTGGCGATAGATAGTTTCTTGGATTGTGTCTGGTTGATTGGTGATGAATGTTGTAAATATGCCAAAGTGCCTCATGCGGGTTACAATGTCATCCCAATAGGTTTCACGCAGGTA
>CAYSWL010000231.1:0-2934 GCA_964434745.1 uncultured Candidatus Bathyarchaeia archaeon
CAAACCGACAATTAACCTACGATGCCATCAAAGAACTGGCAGAATCAATCAAAAAGCCACCTTACAACCTAACCCCAGAACTGATTTGGCTTGCCTACGAACAACTAGAAAAAGCTAAAGTCAGAGGTGCCGGACCCCAAAAGCTGCTAACAAACATAGTCTCCCTAGTACGCTTTGCCATAGGTTCTGCAAACGTTCTTGAGCCTTTTCCAGAGCAAGTAGAGCGAAAGTTTAATGGCTGGCTAAGCAACCAAGAAAGCACCGGCAAACATTTCACAGCTGAACAGAAAGAATGGCTCAACATGATAAAAGACCACATAACCACCAGCCTAACCATCAACATAGAAACTTTTGAACTCTCACCCTTCAACCAAAAAGGCGGAGCCATCAAAGCCTACCAACTCTTCGGACAACAACTAAACAACATACTAGAAGAACTAAACACGGTGCTAACAAAGTGAACGAATTGGCAAACAATTTGCAGCAATTACCAAAAAATTGGATTTATACAACTTTAGGCGAAATTTGTAAAAGTGTAACAAAAATAGATCCACACCAAGAACCAAATAAGAAATTTAAGTACATTGAAATTGCTTCAATCGATAACTCAACCCAAAGAATAGTTAAAGTGACGACTTGCCTTGGAAAAGATGCGCCTTCAAGAGCAAGGCAACTTGTCAAGGCTAATGATATACTTTTTTCCACTGTTAGAACATACCTAAAGAATCTGGCTATGGTTAGTGCAGAGTTAGATAATGAAGTAGCTTCCACCGGTTTTTGTGTAATCAGACCTCACCAGTTCATTGATAAACGATTGATATTTTATCTTGTTCAATCTAATTCCTTTCTTAACTCTCTAACCAAACTGCAACGAGGAACAAGTTATCCTGCTGTTAGAGATTCTGATGTATTTGCTCAAGTCGTTCCTTTGCCTCCATTTAATGAACAAAGTCGTATTGTTGGTAAGGTTGAGGAGTTGTTTTCTTTTTTGGATGCTGGCGTAGCCTCGCTCCGTGCGGTGCAGGCGCAGCTTAAGCGTTACCGACAAGCAGTCCTAAAAGCAGCGTTTGAAGGCAAACTAACCCAACAATGGCGAACGGCACACAAAGAGGTGGAACCAGCACAAAGATTAATAGAGTACATAAAGCAGGAAAGGCAGAAAGACGCCAAGTATGTCGTAAATGTACTAATTAAAGAAGAGCAGCAATTTGAAGTCCCTGATAATTGGGCTTGGTCAACACTTGGCGAATTGTTTTATGTTGGGTCAGGAGGAACGCCTAGCCGTAAAAAGAGAGAATATTGGAATGGAAATATTCCTTGGGTTAGCTCAGGTGAGGTAGCTTTTTGCGAAATCAAAAAAACAA
Source organism: uncultured Candidatus Bathyarchaeia archaeon (assembly GCA_964434745.1). GTDB lineage: Archaea > Thermoproteota > Bathyarchaeia > Bathyarchaeales > Bathycorpusculaceae > JADGNF01. The sequence continues at coordinate 1,365 of CAYSWL010000231.1, forward strand.
AAGAATGTATTACACAGGAAGGACTTGAAAACAGTAGCGCTAAGATGTATCCACCGGGAACAGTTCTAATAGCCCTATATGGAGAAGGAAAAACAAGAGGCCAGGTGGCGATGCTGCGAATAAATGCAACTACTAATCAAGCTGTAGCATGTATAACTTGTCAAAATTCGCCTATTGCCTCAGAATACGTCTACTGGTGGCTTTTTTACAGATACCTCGAAACAAGGAGAATCAAAGAAGGAGCTAACCAGCCTAACATGTACTTGCATCATATAAAGAAAATGCCAATCCCTGTTTCGCCCTTATTGGAACAAAAGGAAATAGTTACCCATATTGCAGAATCACTTTCATTTATCCAAGAAATAAGTAACAATGTTAATGCCAACCTTTTGAAGTCACAGAATCTTCGTCAATGCATCTTGAAAGAGGCTTTTACGGGTAAGCTTGTTGCTCAAGACCCGATTGATGAGTCTGCTGATAAGTTGTTAGAGCGAATTAAAACTGAATGTTTACGCAATAAACCAAAAAGCAATCAAGTGGAGTTATCTAAATATGTCAAGTGAAGCAGCACCTATTGTGCAGAGAGTTTGGAATTATTGTAATGTTCTTCGTGATGATGGGGTTAGTTATGGGGATTATGTTGAGCAGTTGACTTACCTGCTTTTCCTTAAGATGGCTGATGAGCAGACAAAGCCGCCGTTTAACAGGGCTTCTTCTATTCCGAAGGGTTGGGACTGGGCAAGCCTCATCTATAGAGACGGCACGGAACTGGAAACCCACTACCGCCATCTGCTTGAAGCGTTGGGTAAAGAGACTGGCATGTTAGGAGTCATATTCCGAAAAGCTCAAAACAAGATTCAAGACCCAGCCAAACTCAAACGCCTCCTCGAACTCATCAATAACGAAACTTGGCTTGGTATGGATATAGACGTTAAAGGCGAAATCTACGAAGGCTTGCTCCAGAAGAATGCAGAAGACATCAAAGGCGGAGCAGGTCAATACTTTACGCCTAGGCAGTTAATCAAGGCTATGGTTGAGGTTATGCAGCCAAAGCCTGGCATGACTATTCATGACCCAGCCTGTGGTACAGGCGGCTTTATCATAGCTGCTCACGATTACATATCAGCCAATAATCAGCTTGATGTTGACCAGAAACGTTTCTTGCGTTTTAAAACTTTTAGCGGAAAAGACATAGTCGATGGAGTAGTGCGCTTATGCGTAATGAACCTATATCTTCACGGCATAGACGGCGAAGTAGGCGAAAAGTGCCCTATAGAAACAGGTGATTCGCTTATCTCTGACCCTGGTACGCGCTTTGATATGATTTTGACTAATCCACCGTTTGGCAAAAAAAGCAGCATAACCCTAACTAACGGCGATGGCAAAGCCGACAAGGAAGCTTTAACTTATGAACGACAAGACTTCTGGGCAACTACAAGCAACAAACAGCTAAATTTCCTACAGCACGTTAAGACGCTACTTAAACCAAACGCTAGAGCTGCAATAGTCGTACCCGATAACGTACTCTTTGAAGGCGGAGCTGGCGAAACCGTACGACGAAAACTACTCC
>CAYSWL010000232.1:0-2912 GCA_964434745.1 uncultured Candidatus Bathyarchaeia archaeon
TATCGTGGTTGTCAGCAGGTGTATCAATTGACTGTATATTTGGCATTTCTTTAATAGTTGCTACTTTGTTGCCGCGGCTTTTAAGCACTCTAATTAACTGTTGGACTATGGTGGTCTTACCGGAGTGTTTTCCGCCAACTACTGCAATGTATCGTGTCATTAAAGTTCCTCAGACAACAAAAATTAACTTACAAGATAAATAGAATTCCATTTCTTTATTGTACTTCAACTATCGCCACACCTCTAATCCATCGTTGGGCATATACATCATTACCGATAATCAGCCGCAACGGGCCTTCACCGCCGTCTTTTAGATCCTCTAGTAGCATGCCATCTTTTTCATATACGAGAAGTGTGTTAGAAGCCATTGCTTCTTGTATTGATATTGTTGTTCCATAACCATCTATAGCTTGAATGTAAACTGAAGATGCGTTTAATGAAACATTCGCTTGCTCAAGCAATGATTTTAAAGTCACCCCAGTATAATTGAAAACACCATTTTCTGATGGCCTACTGCTTGAAGATAATGTAATTTGTATTGTAAGTGTTGGATAATTTTGTAGTTGGCTTAGTTCAATCTCTTTAGGGTTATCCACATTTCCTTTAATACTTAAAGTATATGCATTTACGTTTTCAGGGTGAGTATAAATGTAGAGAGGTACTGCTAAAATAACTAGAAATAAGAAAAAAGATAGAGCGATTTTTGTTGATTTCTTCAATGTTCTCACCTTACTCAACTGTTATCTGTGAAACCCATCGAACCCAGTATTGACCCCATTTGAAGTCTTCGTTCGGCACGACCAAACGGTAAGGTTGTCCATTAACTGGGGTTAGATAGTCATCATTCTCCTTATAACCTATTAAAATATCTAATTCATTTACTTGGGCAATTGTATATTCTCTACTATAGCCATCAATTGCATATATAGTAATTTTACTTGCACTTGATGAAGCACCACTGACTTGGAATATACTAGAAAGACTGACGCCTGTCCAAGAGGAAGTTCGCTGCGGTTCACCGCCTGGAGCAAGTGCTGCTTGAACAGTTTTTATTTCAAAATCAGTAATATTTTGACTTGTTATTACTATAGGAGTTGAAACTGCACCAGTGACATTAATTGTCCAAGAGTGCAAGGAAAGTTCAGCTACTGATTTTATATTGAAAAACGATTCTAAAGGTGGAGCAATTAATTTTAGAGGACCTTCGGTTGTATTAGTTATCCAATTACCATCTTTTGAGAATGCTAAGATTATTTGACTGTTTTCATATTGAGTGCTGTTGTATATCTGATAGAAATTGATAGTTTTACTATAACCGTCTGATGAAGTTACGGTAATTAGACCAGTATCCCAAGGAGCATCAGTGCTATTTAAAAGATCAATCAAACTGACCCCAACATAATTTGCTGTTTCCCCTTTGATAGTATGTGTGACATTTGTCAGAGGCATTTGTTTCAAATCATAAATTGATAGTGTTTTTTCTGGTTCGATAGCTCCAGTAATTCTGAGCTGCACCTGAGGTGGTTCACCTTGAGGCAGAACACTACTTTGTGCAGACATATTTGACAGATAGTTTGTTGACAGAGCTAACGATAACATAATTATGACAGCTACAATAGTTGTTAACACAATTTTTTTGGTTTTATTCATTATTTTTCCTCCAAACTCCCATTTTTACAACTCTTGATAAGACCATATTTGCGATTAATCCACCGACACAACCGCTTATTGCGGCAACTACAGCTAAGAAAGAAAGTACGCTGATAGGCAACCATAAAATTAAAGCACCTACTAATACTGTTCCAACAGCGTTTGCAATTGCTGCGGCAAACATGCAGCAAGCAGAACAACAAGCTTTGTGTTTTGATATTAAAAAGACGCCATCTATAGCTAAGCCAGGCGCAAGGTAAACGATAAAAGATAGCACTCCAAAATTTCCAAAGGGTAAAATTAGGCTAACACAAGCTTGAATTAGTGCGACTGTAGTTGCTGCCCCAATTTTTCGCACAATACCAAAAGCCATGACAGGCCACATCATGTAAAGCCCACCAGTGACTGCACCAGTAGGCACATACAAAGACCCTGTTATAGTGGCTGCTAAAGGATAGATTATGTTTTTTGTTGCCAGACCTAGACTTGCTAAAAGCGACATTATAACTAGATCGATTGTTGCAGTTCTAGTTTTGTTGCTTCGCAAAGCTACAGTCTCAATTTTCATGGAGCATCGATATTACAACTCAGTAATATCGCTAAAAATAAAGGTTTTGGGAAAAACAGCTTAAAACAACAGTAAATACTAACAAATCATGTTGGTTTAAGTAATGTCTTAAGAAGTTTATTTAATTCTCTTTGAGCATATCGATACTTGAAGATTAACTCTTTACCATAATCCGTAACTTCAGAAAAGCCCCCGCCTTTAGAGCCCCCGCGACTTCGATTTACAAGCGGCTTATTTAGACGTTTTTCAGCAAGCACTATTCTATGAAGAGCGTAACGATAGGACATACATAGATGTTTAGCAGCTTCCACAATTGAATGACGCTTATCTATTTCTTCTAATAGTTCAGCTAGCCCATCTCCAAAAACTGCTTCATTTTTAGCATTGACCATCCAAACTTTAAAACCGTATTCGATTTCGCTCAAAACCGGCACCGCATACACATTTGTTATTAGATAGCAAATAAGCTTACCGCCTCCTAATACATGTAAGATTCTAAAATATTTGCCAAGAGATAAATAGAAAACAGCAGAAAGTTATCAGAAAGTATTTCATAATTTTATGTGATAAGAAGAAAAAAGTTGCTAATTTTGGGTTGATTGTGGGGTTTGGAGGTGCTATTGGGGGGAAGGGAGAGCGAGTAAAAGTATGAGGTTCTCCAAACCTGTCCACTTAACCCGGTTTCTTTTCAGGT
>CAYSWL010000233.1:0-2837 GCA_964434745.1 uncultured Candidatus Bathyarchaeia archaeon
TCTGCAGATTTTCATGTACAGCCTAGCTTTTTGTGCGATGGTTTTCTTAACTGGATCGAGTATTGGCATTTAATATAACCTTCTTTTCGGGCTATTTCTTTGATGGTTATCTCAAAGATATACCTTTTGCCTCAAACTTTACTGAACTAGTGCAATAAACTTAGAGACAGGTGGTTTCAATAACCAATTTTGGTATATCGCTAAGTTTTTGGGCAACCTGTACACCTGCTTTTTGAAATTCTCTTATCTTAGTTGCAGCCGTCCCTGCATTTCCTGTAACTATGGCCCCAGCATGGCCCATTCTTTTACCTGTTGGAGCATTACGTCCTGCAATGTATGCAACAATTGGTTTGGAGTACTTATTTTGTGCTATATATTTTGCTGTTTGCTCTTCCATGTTGCCGCCTATCTCGCCGACCAGTATTACCGCTTTGGTCTTTACATCATCTTTGAATAGTTTAAGAGTTTCAATAAAGTTAAGTCCAGTGACTGGGTCTCCGCCTAAACCAACGCATGATGATTGACCTATTCCTTCTTTGCTGAGAAACGATGCAATTTCATAGGTTAATGTGCCGCTTCGTGATACTATTCCAACTGTTCCTGAAGTGAATACTTGCGGTGGCATAATTCCTAACAGGCATCTGCTTGGCGTTATTACGCCTGGGGTATTTGGACCAATTATTGTTGCGTTTACCTGTCGAGCATGTGCGATAAGATTTATTGAGTCTTTAATGGGGACGTGCTCTGTTATTATTATAACAGTTTTTATGCCGCCTGCAAGTGCTTCATGTGCAGCTGTTGCTGCGTGTGGTGCGGGGACAAAAATTATTGATGCATCAGCAGGGTGTTTTTGCTGTGCTTCTTTGATTGTATTATAGACTGGGACATCATTAATTGTGGTGCCGCCTTTATTTGGGCTGGTTCCAGATACTATTTTCGTGCCGTATTGTTGCATTAATTGAGTATGGAAACTGCCTTGGGTGCCTGTTATACCCTGTACGAGGACCCGTGTTGAGGAATCTACAAGTATGCCCAATTTTAAGAATCCTCCAAATATTTAGCTGCTTTAACAACTTCCTGTGCAGCTTGCTCCATATTATCATATACACTTATGCCTGCTTGGGCTAGGATTTGTTTTCCCTCTATTTCGTTAGTTCCCACTAGTCTAACAATCAAAGGTTTCGCTACTTTATGTAATGACAGATTATTTCTAGCATCAACGATTGCCTGTGCAACTTGATCACAACGCGTAATTCCGCCTAAAATATTTACAAATACAGCTTTAATATCCTGATCTAACAAAAGAAATTTTACTGCAGTTGCTATCTTTTCAATAGTAGCGCCTCCACCTATGTCTAAAAAATTTGAAGCTTTTCCACCATAGATGTTTATTAAGTCAATAGTAGACATTACCAGTCCTGCGCCATTACCCATTACTCCTATATCGCCGTCTAGCTTGACGTATTCTAAGCCTTTCTTGCGCGCTTGAACCTCTTTTATGCTTAGTCCTCTTTGATCATGGAACTGCTTTTCCGCAAAATCTGGATGACGAAATAATGCATTATCGTCAATTATCATTCTTGCATCTGCAGCGATGAAGTTTCCATCAACAGTTTCTATCAATGGATTAATTTCAATTAGTTCTAAATCTAGATCCATGACTATCTGGTAAAGTTGCCCAAAAAGCGTTGCAAGAGTTGATGAGAAAGCCTCATTATAGCCGAGTTTCCCGACAAGTTGTTTTGATATGCTATTGTGAAAGTCATCGCTAGACTCTATTGCGAATTTATGTACTGCATGATGAGTCTGGGCAGCTTCTTCTATATCTACCCCTCCTGCAGTTGATGCCATTGCAACGTAGCATCGGTTGAACCTGTCTACTGTGATGGCAACGTATAGTTCTTTGTTAATACTTATTTTTTCTTCAATTAGCAAGCTTGTAACAGGTTCGCCTTTAATTTCTTCATTAAGAAGCTGTATGGCTATTTCTTCAACTTCCTTAGGCGTATTTGCGAACTTTATTCCACCTGCTTTTCCTCTTCCTGCAACTAAAATTTGTGCTTTTACTGCAACTGCTTTGCCGATGTCTTTTGCTGCTGCTTGTGCCTCTTTAGGATTAAAAACCACTTTGCCTTTTGGAACAGCAATTCCATAACGTACAAAAATGGTTTTTGCTTCATACTCATAAAGCTTCAAAAACTGGTACGCCTCTACATAAAATAAGTAAGAGGAGTTTACTTTTATGCATTTTTAGTCATTTTTATTTTATGATATCGATTGTGACGTAGCTTCGGGTGTCTTGTATTCCATCGACTGTATATAACTTTTTAAGTGTATCATCCATGTTTTCGCGGTCAACAACAATAAGTGCATCTATGTCGCCTGCTATGCGAAATGCTCTGTCTATGGATAGTTCTCGAATTTTTTCATACACTTGGATCCTTTTGGTCGGTGAAACTTTAATCAGGATAAATGCTGGGGTTGTAGAGATCCCTAAAGCATTAAGTCCTTTTTCAGTTACGTCTATAAATCCTCTGCCAGTGCGTATGTAGCCTTCATTTTTCAGTTTGCGCAGATGCACGTTTAAGGCTTGCCGGCTGATGCCGAGTTGCTTTGATAGGTCGTCTTGTTTTACACGTAATGTGTATGTATTGGTAGATTTTCCTTTGTCATATAGGGTTTTTAGTAATTGGATTGAACGTTTCGTTAATGGCTCCACATTAATCAACCTTTAATATGACACTATGATAAATTAAGCCTTTACAATAGTGAAGTTCCTTAATAACCTGACTCTTTAATACGTTGCATGCTTAAGTTACCAAATATGTAATATAGTT
>CAYSWL010000234.1:0-2832 GCA_964434745.1 uncultured Candidatus Bathyarchaeia archaeon
CTGAATTATACACCCTGCTAGATCCGCAAGAAGGACAAACAAGGGATAGTGTTGGCTGCTGCATTACTGCTGCGCCTCCGTTGCACAATCAGCACATAAGCAAACGGCTTTGCCATGCTTGTTTTTCGCTGTAAACTCTAACGGTTTTTGTTGTTTGCATCTGTCGCAATCTTTATCTGTTATAGTTATTGTTAGGGCTTCAATGTGTATGTAGTCGGGTTGTGGTTGGTTATCGGGTTTGTTAGGTGTTCCATCTGTTCCACTTGTTCCACTATTTTCAAACTTCTTTTCCAAAACTGCATTTTTTTCAAGTGTGATTTTTTCTGATTTTTGTAATAAAGTTGGAAAGGCTGGAACAGGTGGAACACTTGGAACAGAATTAGCTAATTTTATGTATCTCCATGCGCTAAGGGGGCTGCTATTTTTGCCATCTGGTCTTATTTTGGTGTGTTCTGCTCCGTTGCAGTATTGTTGTAAGGTTTTTGTTAGTGCTGCTTTTGGCTGTGTAGGTAGTTTGTTTTCGTGACAGTATGTTATGAAAGCTCTGTAAAGTATATCTGTGAAAACGTAGTCCTCATAGACATCTGTTACTTTTACTTGTGATTCAAGATAGGCTAATGCGCTGTTTGAACGCTTTATCCATTCTTTGCGTATTTCTTCGCTGCTTGGTCTGTCGCTTATATCGCCGTTTTCCCTAAGCCTTGCTAGTCCATCTAATGCCCAGTTAAGTAAGCCGCTTAGTTCTTGTGGTGTTGTTAGCTCTGCTAATAGTTGTTGTCTTGGCTTGGCGTTTTCTTTAGTAAATGTGCGGTTAAAGTCTAAGAATACAAATCTTCTAAACCATGCGTGGCAATCATCCGCGCTGTTTATTGGGGGTATTGTGTTAGCTGAGAACCAATATTTAGCAAAAGGCTTAAAGTATATAGGTGTTTGAACGTGTTTTAGGTAGCCTGTTACTCTATCGCCGGAAACTAGTTGTTTATAGATGCCTGTGGATTGTATTTCTTTGCTTGGTAAGTCTGCGTTTATGTTTGCTAGTTTGTCTTTTACTTCTATGGTTACAAACTTTTCATAGCATAGGTTTTGGATTGTGTGGTTGCTTATGTTCTCTGCGCCTAAAAAGGCTGTTAATATGTCTAAGAATATGCTTTTACCGTTGCCGCCTTTGCCATTTAAGATTGCACATACTTCTTGGAGTATTTTTCGTGTTAATGTGTGTCCTAATAGCTCTTGGGCTTGTCGTATGTATTTTTCGTCTAGTACTTCTTCGTGGAATTTGTGGTTAGCTGTACAGTCTGCGTTTTTATCATATTCTATTGGGAGCTTTATTGTTAGGTAGTAATCAGGGTTAAAGGGCTTTAGCTCGCGTGTTACTGTGTTTAATACGCCGTTTTTTACTACTATAAGATCAGGTGAACTGTTTAGTTCTACTAAGGGGGCTGTGCTTCTTATGAAGTTGTCAACCTCTGCATAATATCGAACTTTGGTGTTTTCGTCTAATCTTCTTGCTATTTCACGTTTTAGTAATTGCTCTGTGCGTGTACTATAGATGCCTTCATTTGAATTGTAATAATATAGGGTATTGGTTTCTTTTTCTGTGATAAAGGTGTAATCTTCCATTATGTCCTTAGCTAAGATTATTGGGTTTATCTCAGATTGTTCTAGTACTTTTTGGTCTATCAGGTTTTGACTAGCTGCTAGGGCTAATACATCTTTGAATTTTTTGCCGCGTAAAGCTCCGCGTTTTGCGTGTTCGCATTTGATTATGCCCTCTTTCATGGCTAAGTATTGGAGTGCGCCGCCGCCGCTATTGTGACGGAAACAGAACCATGTGTTTGTTTTGGTGTTTACGCAAAAGTTTTTTTCTGTGGTGCTGTCATGTATTGGGTGTTTGCCTTGGTATTCACAGCCGCTTATCTGTGTCATTTGGGATAGATCAACTAGTTTACTAATCTGAAAACTATAGTTGTCTTGTTGGTGTTCGATTTCGGTTTCTTCAGTCTTTTTTATACCATGATGCTTTAGGGCTGAATAGAATGTTTCTTCCAAGTTTTCTATCTCTGTTGGCGTGTTATCGTTTAGGCGTTTGTATGCAAAACTTGGCGGTATTACGCATAGCTTTTTACTGCCTAAAAGTTCTAGTGCTGCATCATATAGGAAAGTGCCGTCTGTTTCTACTGGATTTCTGGACCAGTACATTAAATGTATGCCGCCGTTGGCGGTTTCGTCTGTCTGCGTTATTGGTAGCTCTCTAAGTATCTGTTTGCCTATGGCTTTTGCTTCTTCGCTGATTTTTGTGCCTTTAACATCGTAGTCTATTGCGCTAAGATATAGGCCATTGTTTGCTTTCGTTCCTAAGATTATCCCTAAACCGTTTGCCTCTCTCCAATCTAAGGCTTTAAACTCTGCTTCAGTTTGTGGCTCTGTTTGCCATTTTGCCCAGTAACCTATGTTTTTCTTTTCGTATTCGCTTTTCTCGTTTTTCCAGATTTTGAACGGTATTACAGGTATGCCTAATTCGTGGTATGCTTGGGCGGCTGCTATAAGTTCATGGTTCATTGGTTGACAGCCTCCATTGTGCTGCGTAGGCATTGAACTTCAACGGTGCAAGCTCGGCATACATTGGGCTTTATTGGGTTGCCATAATCACCATAACAACCGGGGTATGATTCGGGACTTTCGCATATTGGATCGGCTGCTATGCGTACTTTACCGCGTGGACATCTGCCGCGCCATAAACTGCAACTACCAGCGCAAGTTTTGGCGTTCATGGCAAAGCTCCGCTTTTTGGTAAAAGATGTATGTAACAGTAAAATTCTTGATTCTCAATAG
>CAYSWL010000235.1:0-2819 GCA_964434745.1 uncultured Candidatus Bathyarchaeia archaeon
TATGCAGAAATTGAAAGTAGAAAACAGATGGTGCAGATTGCAAACTTCCTGCGAGAGTACGTTCCAGGATTCGAGAAAACATACATTGCTCAAAGCGGTGCTACAATAGGAGTTAGGGAAACAAGAAGAATCATTGGCGAATACGTACTTACCGCGGATGATATTTTAAACGCGAAAAAATTCCCCGATACCATAGCTCATGCAACATATCCTATAGATATTCATAACCCAAAAGGAAAAGGCACCATAATTAAGAAAGTGCCTCTTAACGAATACTATGATATCCCACTTAGATGTCTGATACCGTTAAAAGTAGAAAACTTGCTTGTTGCGGGACGTTGTATCTCTGGAACTTCAGAGGCACAAGCTGCATACCGCGTAATGCCTACCTGTGTGGCAACAGGACAAGCTGCAGGAGTCTGTGCGGCCCTTGCAAGCCTAAAAAATCAATATCCCCGACTATTACCAGCAGACCAAATCCAGAAAGAACTTACCAAGCAAGGTGCTCAAATTTGGCCTAAAGATTTTTCAAGCTAGATTTTGTTATGTAAATAATGGGGTTATTTTTGTTTTTCAAGTAAAGACCAAATAAAAAAAACATATTTAACGAATTTATACAACCAAGGATGTCCGTATCTTAAAGAGTCAATTTTTCGTATTACTAAAGGAGCCGGGCCTTCAATTATGCTAGCATCAACAATTTTAAGTCGCCCATTTATGCGCCTCACGTTTTCGCATCTAATATCAGTTAAGCCATATTTGTCTGCTAATGCTCTTAACTTATTAAGTTCCTCTATTGAAACAAATGTCTCTTCGCCATGCTCTTGAAGCAAACAGTAATGGGTGTGCCAATAAATTCTTGCAAAAAAATGTCGTCTAATACTTTTGGGCAACCGTTTGTAGGCTCTATGATCATTTTCAATAGTCTGTCTTCTACCAATTTTAAAAACCAAAGTATAACCTTCGCTTTTAACCTCGAAGACAACCTTATGCATTCCTGACCCCTTTAATTTGAAGGCAGGAAACATTTTCAGCACAACATCACGAACAGCGTAAAGCGATATAGCATGTTGCCTACTAGGATTATAGCTCTGCTCAATATAGTCATCAATAACTTTCGCTTTTTTATACAAAGACTTAAACTTCGTAAAGCAACCAACCTAAACTGAAAATAACCACATACATGTGCATTTAGCTAGTAACGAAAAATTCAAAGATAAAAAACGATAAAATTATTGCTTAACGGCTAGGATATCTCTGTAACAAAAGAAAAGTAACTAAAGACAGGGTAATACACAAATTTAGTTAACTAAGAATGCTAAAGCACATCGTGTTCTTCAGCACAATGCTTATCATAACTTTCCCTATCATCATAAACAGCCTGATCAAGTGGGCATTTGAATTTTTTATCTTGTGTTAATATTGGCTCAGGAATAGTAATATTTTGATTACCTCTAGGTGGACTTTCATTTCTTTCACAGCTACATGATTTTGATTCTTCAGACAAACAACCACCTCCATAGAAGCTTGGTTAATAAAACAAAATCTTCCACCATCAAATGATTAATAAGACTATGTGACTGCATCAAACCAACTATATAATTTATTGGTAAAATGAAAAACGAAAAGATGAAAAGGAAAAATTGCCTTGTGGCTCAAAGCCACGATTAAAGAGTTACTGTACTGATTCTACTTGGGTAATTTCAGGAACTCTTGCTTTGATGATGCGTTCAACACCTTGCTTGAGGGTCATCGCTGCCATAGGACAACCAGAACAGGCTCCTCTAAGCTTAACTAAAGCGGTAGTACCTTTGACTGCTACTAGGTCAATATCGCCACCATCAGCTTGGATTTGTGGCTTAATTTCATCTAGCGCTTTCTGTACTTTTTGCTCAATAGTTTCAACCATATAACACACCAGAATCTGTTTAGAATATAAACTTCAAACAATATCTTTTAAGCATTCCCTTTTAGGATTCACTTTTCCTTATTTAAAATCACAATTTCAAGCTGTTGCAAGAATAATAAGACCCACAAGAATTATCAGTACACCTAACTTTTGATTTTGAACTAGTTTCTCTTTTAAAAGAAATCGCCCAAGAAGAACAGTCACTGCAGGGTAAGCAGCTGCCATAGGACTTACTATCGAGACATATTCTGATGCAATACCTGAATTATAAGTTGCAAATCCGAAGGCATCTAATAACCCTGCGATAATTAAAATAATTAATAATGCCCTAGAAGGAAAAGAAATTTTCGTCCTAGTTATTTTTAACCCAACGAATAAGAAAGTATTTGCAACTAAACGAATGAACAATAAAGCCATAAGAGGACTAGAAGCATCGACTACTGGTTTAATTAATGCGAACGAGAAACCCCAACTAATCATTGCAAGTAAAGCTTCTAATACACCATTTGATTTTCCATATTCAATACTACGAACAAACTCTTTTAGATTTGTTGAAGTAAAAAATACACCTATAAAAACTACAGCAACTGCAAATATTCTCAAAGGAGTTAATGTTTCTGAAAATACTACTGCAGCAACTACAGTGGTAATTATGAACCAACTTGCAGATATTGGAGAAACAACTGAAAGATTTCCTTTCTTTAACCCTTTGTAAAGGTAAAAAAACCCCATAAGAGCAAAAAAGCCAGTAACGATCATTAACAAAATCAAATCTATAGAAAACGCAGGCAACTGAAATGAAAATGCAGCTAAAATAAAAACAGGACCCAAAGTAACAACTTGGTTAACTACTAAGCCAGTAACGTAACCAACTTTATCAACAGCCTTCTTAGCAAAAAAATCAGAAGCA
>CAYSWL010000236.1:0-2811 GCA_964434745.1 uncultured Candidatus Bathyarchaeia archaeon
ATAATGAGCGGTGACTGGAGTTCAGACGTGTGCTCTTCCGATCTGAAATTGACATTGGTCAACCAAAAAAAGATTTCACTATAGGCGAAGCATACGACATGTATGGAAGACAACTCAATACATGGGATGCCTCAAGCGGAAGCAACTACTTAGTTACAGTAATGCTTAATGAGCCATTGGTTGCAGGCAATACCATCTGGTTTACACTTCTAACAAATGTAGGCGGGATGATTTCAGAAGATGAAACCAATCCGGGCAATTTAGGTATGCAGTTTGCACCTGCTTGGCGTAGTGATGTACCAATTGAGCAAGTTCGCATTCAAATCGTGCTCCCACAAGGGGTACCGGTTAATGAGGTATTGACAACTGAAAAACTCTGGAATAACAGCTTCGTAGAAAATGATAGTGCAGTGTTGTATTGGGAAACTTTCAATTTAGCACCAAATGAACAATATATAGTAGGTGTTTCTTTCCCGCAGACATATTTGCCAGATTATACTCCGCCACCTCAAGATAACTCGGCATTATTAACCATAGGTTTAGTTATAGGCATCTTTGCATTAGTTGGAATTATAATTGCAATAGCTTTCTTTACAGCACGTAAAAAGAAGCCATACCAGTCACCTAAAGTTAGTATCGAGTCGCTCGGCATACGTCGAGGGTTAACTGCTGTTGAAGCGTCATATTTAATGGGATTTAAACCAACACAGATAGTAACAGAAATTCTTTATAGCTTATTGCAAAAACGTGCAATATGGGTAGAGTCGGCTAAACCGACACTTAAATTGCGCATTATGCCCGAGTATGTCGACAAAAAAGGTCCCGATAAAAGCCCATTACGTTACTACGAAATTGACTTCATAGCTGCAATAAAATCCGATGGCACAATAGACGAGGAAAAACTAGCCAGCACAGTAATGTCGGTACGTGATACACTTGAAGCCAAACTTAAAGGATACAGCCGTAAGGAAACAGAACAGTACTATCGTAAAATTGTTGAGAAAGCTTGGACACAAGTAGAGCAAGCAGGAACACCAGACTTAGCATCCAATGCCTATGACAAACAGCTACTATGGTTAATGATGGACCCTAACTATAAGACACGAACTGAAACAACATTCCGCACTAGAACATTTGAGCCTAGCCCATTATGGTTCTGGTACTGGTATGGATATAGACATTATAATCCGCGTCCAACCTATCAGCCTAACGTTAATGCGCCTGCACAGTCATCAAAACCACCAAGCATCCCTGGCGCTGAATTTGCAAATAACATTGCAACCTCAGTGGAACAGACATCAAGCAATATTGTTAGCAATATTGAAAAGTTCGTTAACTCCATTGTACCTCCACCGCCGCAGGCTAAAACATCACACAATCCGTCTAAACATGGTGCTGACTGCGTTTGCGCTTGTCATGCTTGCGCGTGTGCCTGTGCGTGTGTTTCATGCGCTTGCGCTTGTGCTGGAGGAGGAGTAAGAATAAAATGAATTTCTTGAAACCAAAAAAATCCACAATTCCCCATGGGCACTATACTTACCGCGGAGAAGGTGACTTTGCTAAGCTAGCATTGCAGCTACGTATTGAAAGCGGAGGACGCGGTGTTATGGTAATTAACGCCAATACTGTTCTGCACTTAAACGAGACTGCAACAGCTTACGCTTACTATTTCATGCAAGGAACCCCAGAAGCACAATTGCTTAAACAAATACGCGACATCTACAAAGTAAGCCAAAATCAAGCCAAGCAGGACTACGAAGAATTAGTATATACAATAACAACATTAGCAAACACTGCAAAAGTAGATCCTGTTTCATTTCTAAATGTTCAAAAAGAAGAGCCATTTAGCTACCAGTACTCCGCACCTCTTCGTATGGATCTAGCTCTTACTTTCCGTTGCCAAAATAACTGCATCCACTGTTATGCCGGAGGTCCACATCAAACATCAGAACTAAATACTCAGCAATGGAAAACTGTTATTGACCGCATAAGTGATCAAGGTATCTTTATAGTCACCTTCACAGGTGGAGAACCTACACTGCGTGAAGATATGCCTGAATTGGTACGTTACGCAGAAGACAAAGGCATCGTTACAGGCCTAATTAGTAATGGCAGACGTCTTATTGATAAAAACTACGTACAAGTACTTGAAAAGGCAGGATTGGATTTTGTACAAGTTACATTAGAATCTCATAAACCAAATATCCATGACTTAATGACTGCTCAGCAAGGAAGCTGGCAAGAAACCGTTACAGGAATAAAAAACGCTGTAGATTCACAAATCTATGTAACTACTAACTCCACATTAAGTAAGTATAACGCACCAGAATTTCTAGAAACAATAGAGTTTATCAAAACGCTTAATGTTGCAGCTTTTGGATGCAACAGTCTTATCTATTCAGGAAAAGCAAACTCTGTTGATGAAGAATTTGCATTAACCTATGAAGAACTTAATCGGTTACTACCGGCCATACGTGACAAAGCACAGATACTAGATATTGATTTCTTGTGGTATACACCGACACAGTACTGTCGCTTTAACCCTGTACAAATGGGCTTGGGAGTAAAAGCATGTACTGCAGCGCTTATCAACATGTGCATAGGACCAAATGGCGATGTGTATCCTTGCCAAAGCTATTTTGAAAGTTTAGGTAATATACTTACAGATAAATGGGACAATATATGGAATCATCCGACCGCAAAAAAGATTCGAACTCGAGCATATGCAGAAGAAAAATGTAAAAACTGCGATCAACTCCAAGTATGCGGGTCTGGATGTCCCCTAGAACTACAAAACAAGAAACAATCATG
>CAYSWL010000237.1:0-2735 GCA_964434745.1 uncultured Candidatus Bathyarchaeia archaeon
TTACTCGTAGCTTAGAATTAAAATTACTCTAGTCGTTTGATTATATGGTAGCCGAATTGAGTTTTAACAGGGCTTGAAATTTGGCCTTTTTCTAACGCAAACGCAGCGGTTTCAAATTCTTTAACCATCATGTTTCTTCCAAACGTGCCTAGATCTCCGCCTTTCTTCCCTGAGGGGCAAAGCGATACGTCTTTAGCTATAGCTGCAAACGTTTCGCCTTTTGAAAGTCGGTCTTGAACAGCTTTCGCTTCAGTCTGGGTCTTAACTAGAATATGAGCAGCACGAATTTTGTCTGGCATAAACTAAACATAGATATTTTTTGTTAATAACTCTTATTCCAAAACTGCGTCATTTATTGAATACTCAATATCCATTTACTAACCTATTTTTAAATCAACATTTAATATTCAATCAACTCTGTGGCTTAGTTTGAACTAACGCTATAGAACTAAAAGTTGGTGATTAAAAACAAAGTTAAACCGATAGGCAGTTTTTACAATATGTTTAATTGATGCAGAGTGTTTCTGGTTTTTATGCACGAATGGGCTTTAGCTGAGGCAGTAATTAAGACTGCTGCTGAAATTGCTGAAAAAGAGGGTTTAAAGCAAGTTACAGAGGTTATTATCAAAATCGGTGAAATGCAAGATGTTGAACGTCCAATTTTCCGTTTTGCGCTTACCCAACTAAAGACGCCCTATTTTAAGAATACAAAATTTCATATGCAAAAAGCCAAAGCTAAACTTAAATGTCGCGTATGCAGCACCGAATGGGTTTTTAACAAACAAAAACTCGATAAGAACGTTGTTGAAGCAATACATTTTGTCCCTGAAGTTGCACATACTTATATTAAATGTCCAAAATGTGGTAGTCCCGATTTTGAAATTTTAGAAGGTCGCGGTGTTTGGATTGAAAGTATAAAGGGAGAAAAATAATTTTGATCGATCCACGTATAACTATTATTAGTGATCGGTTAAAAAGCATAAAACGGGTACTTGCCGTTTCTAGCGGTAAAGGTGGGGTAGGTAAAAGTATGATCGCTACAACCCTTGCTTTATCTCTTTCTAACCAGCGCTATAGAGTTGGACTTTTTGATCTTGACTTTACAAGTCCTTCTACACATGTACTTTTAGGTGCTATTGATGTGCAACCTACAGAGGAGAAAGGTCTAATTCCGCCAATTGTAAGCGGTCTAAAATACATGTCTTTGGTTTATTATTCTGGTAATCATGCTGCGCCGCTGAGAGGCGCTGAAACATCTAACGCGTTAATAGAACTACTAGCAGTAACATTATGGGGCGATTTAGATTATCTTGTTATTGATATGCCTCCTGGTATAGGCGATTCAGTACTTGACTTAATCAAACTAGTGCCTCGCATAGAATTTCTTATAGTTACTACGTCTTCACAGTTAGCTTTTGAGACTGTAAAAAAACAGCTTTATTTACTCCATGAACTCAAAGTTCCTATTGTGGGTATAGTTGAGAATATGAAGCTTGCTGAATCTAAAAATGTGCGTCAGCAAACTGAAGCATTAGGTTTTAAGTACTTAACTGAAATTCCATTTGATCCATCTGTTGAAGCTGCAATTGGTAACCCTAAAAAGCTTCTTGATACAATGCTTGGCAGAAAAGTGCAAAATACAGCACAAAAAATATGACTCTCATTTTAATTTTTAATGTTGCTAACAGGGTTTACTGGCTATGCCTCAAATTAAAGCAGTTATTACCGATTATATTGGCACTTTGGTAAATGTGCGCAGCTATAGTTTAGAAACCTCAATGAATACTTTATGCGATGCCCTTGTTGATGTAGGTTTTCGATGCGAAAAACAACAATTTTTTGATGCATATAAGAATGCTCATGAAAAATATCGTGCAGTACGCTATGGTCAATTACGTGAAGTTACAAATGCTATTTGGGTGTCAGAAACTCTATCTAGTCTCGGTTATCCAGTTCAAATCGATGACCCACGCATGAAAGAAGCTCTTAATGTGTTTTTTCAAAACTTTGTGAATTCACTTGAACTACGTCCATACGCCATAACGCTTTTAGAAAAAATTTCAAAATCCTGTAAGCTTGGTTTAGTGTCAAATTTTACATATGCTCCCGTAGTCCACCTAAGCCTAAGAAAACTAGGCATAAGTAACCTCTTCAATGCAATAGTAGTCTCAGAAGAAAATGGTTGGCGCAAACCACATCAGAAAATCTTCCAAGACACCTTACAACAGCTACATGTTAAAGCTGAAGAAACAATATTTATAGGCGATAGCCCTGCAGAAGACATTAAAGGTGCAATAGCGGCGGGGCTGAAAACGATCTTTGTTTCCTCACAGTTTTATACATTAGCCGATTTACACAATAGCAAACAAGAGCCTCATCTTATTGTAGAAAACCTTGAACAACTATATCATCATCTACCCCAAATCCTAAGCTAAGCATTTTTCACAGTAAATAATTACGAAGTATACTGTATACACCAAACAGATTCAAAAACTAATAACGATTGTATACTTTAGTGCTTTATCTGTTTTGTTAATTTTGAAAAGTTATGCAATAAATTGTCCATCTAAAAAACTCCTCCACATATCTACGCTAAGTATTAGCGAACATATCAAACTTAACGTAAAAATCCATATCGTCTTTTTATTCCAAGTACTTTTTACTGTAAGCGGTAACCAGAGTGGGAAAAGCATAGAAATAAATCGAGGCATTGAAACAAGTGCACCAAAGCATAA
>CAYSWL010000238.1:0-2730 GCA_964434745.1 uncultured Candidatus Bathyarchaeia archaeon
CGGGGTCTATAGAGCCCAAGTCTACAAGCCTGGACCATGCTAGCCGACAGCCCCTCCTTTTTGCGTTTTTGAGTGTTTGTGGCTATTTATATTATTGTGGAACTGGCTCCACATGGCTCATTATTGTGCTGAGTCATACCTATGGATTCCTTTGAAGCATTTAAGTTTTCTCCATTTAATTTGAACTCTATATATTATAATGTCTATGGATGACGCGAATAGAGTAATTTTTTGTTAATTGTTATTTGAAAAGGTGGGTGTTATAGTGTTTTGTCTTGTTCTTTATTGAGAAATGAGTGCATGATTACTTTAATGCTGATTTAAATTATGGTATGTTAATTTGCTTTATTCTTTGCTAATCTAAATTTATGCGGTTAGTTGCTGTGGTTTTGCTTGTGGTTTTGAAGAAATTAGTATGTTTATGCTGAACTTTGTTAACTCTAAAAATTTTTTGCCTGATGTTATTGTCATGTGTGTTTTGTCTTTTTTAGGCGAAGGGTTTTTGTTTGACTAACTGCTGCAGATACAAAAACGTAGTCTGTATGGTTGCATGTTAGGTGAGAACGTGGTGGTTTCGCATAAATTAGTTGTAGTGTTGATCGTCTTAACTTTCTTATTTACCACAATTGGGATAGTGGCTGAACTGCAAAGTGGCATATTTGCTTCACCTAAGCCACCTCTTCAAATTTATGATCCTGCGATACCGGCAGCTACTGAGAAAGTTGTGTGCATAGTTTTTGATGATGGCTGGAAATCTCAACTTGATGCTGTTCCTGTGCTTGATCGTTATAATTTTACTGCCACCTTCGCTATTGTTACTTCATATTGTACTTATCCTGATTACATGACTTGGAAAGATATTGCTAAAATCGCAGCCAAAGGCAACGATATAGTAAGTCACACTGTTTCGCATCCTCGCCTTTCTCAACTTGATAATGAAACTTTACATGCCGAACTTGCAAATAGCCGTCACGCATTACGAGATAAAGGCTATGCAGCTGATGTACTTGTTTACCCTTACGGTGATGGAGATACCAACCAGACCGTACAAGATGCAGTATCCAAATACTACCTAATAGCCCGCGGGACTGAAACCGGGAAACATAACATAACCAGTTCTGATCGTTTTACAATAAACTCCTACGGCATCTACAATGATACTACAATAGATGATTTTATTGAATATCTTGACGGTACAGGTGGTAATAACATTACAATATTTTATTATCATAAAATTAGTCCAGAAAACGTCGATACTGCCATACCTATCGAAACTTTTCAAACACAAATGCAATACCTCCACGAACAAGGTTACTCGGTCCGAACTATCAGCGAGTTGTTCTTAAAGCAGGTGCACGACTCAGATTAACTATTAAACACAATTTATGTCTCGTACATTTTTTGTTCTGTTTTGGCTAAATATTTAGTGAGTTAATAATTTGGGGACTTTTTGTTAATATGCCCTATGGTGGTCTTCCTATTATTATCCAAACAAGAAATGCCAAAAGTAAACTGAAAATAATTATGAAATACGCTGAATGTTTTCGGGCTTCTGCTTTTTGATAGAATTGACGTGGTTGTACCCCTTTTATTCGAAGCATTATAGTACAGCCTAACTGCAATCCAACTAAGTACACTAATGTCAAAGTTAATGCACCAAAAAATAATGCGCTATCCATAAAGGCTAGTCCAATTCCTGCAACTGCAGCTGGCGGTAGTAAGGCACTTGCAACTCCTACACCTACTAATATTTCTGGTATTGCTGTAATTAGTGCTAGGCCTCCTGCTAATCCCAATATTAACCCGATTCCAATATCTAGCAGTGCTGTCTGTCCTCTAAGTGCAATCTGACCTGTAATAGGTAAAGTGATGAATTGGGAAAAGATGAAAGTTACTATAGCTGATAGTCCAATTACTGAAAATAAAAGTATTAGAATCGAAGCTTGAGTTCTGCCTAATTGTTTGACTCTGCCAAGCGTTGCGTTAACTGCAAATGCATTGATTGGTCCTAAAAGTGGCGAAAGTAGCATAGCACCGATTATTAGAACAGCATTGTCTAAAAAAAGCCCTGTTGTGGCAATCATAGTTGCAAAAAGAGCCATCATTAATAGATCTTTGCTTAATGCTCGAGACCGTTCAGCAGTTTCAACAAGTCGTTCAAACGGATTCGGCGGCGGACATTCTTTAATTGCCTTTTCCCTAAGTCTATCCATATGTGTAGACACTTGTGCTTCAACATTATACACTGATATTGTATTTTTCTTTAACCGTAAATCTATCTTTTTTCGAACCTCTTCTATAACCCAATCCACATATTGATCAGGTACAAGCGCGGAATAACCTACACATCTTTCTTTTTCAATTTTGATTGATGAAACAGTAAAAAGTAAATCAATCGCTCTAAAGACTTCTTCAACTTCTTCAGATTTGTTTTTTTCAGCTGTCACTTCTATTTTTTTCAAGAGGCCACAAACATAAATTTATACAATTAATATTGTAGCTAAATTATTTATGCTTGTTCTTTGTCATATAATGCTTACCATAATGGCTGCTAAACTCTTTTTACCATATAACTCACGAATACGTGCCTATTATTTACCGCCAAATTTTTGCACAATATGGCAATAAATAGTTTCATTACTTACCTTTGTAATTAATTTTTTTAATATGTTATCGAGGGGTGTGCAGAATTTATTTTGGTTTTTACTTTTAATCTGTTATGGAAGCCTG
>CAYSWL010000239.1:0-2724 GCA_964434745.1 uncultured Candidatus Bathyarchaeia archaeon
GGATTTGAACCCCCGAGGGCCGGAGCCCACAAGCTTATTGGTGCTTAGCAGGAGCAAAGCATTTCCAGACTTGCTCCCTACCGAGCTAGGATATCCCGGCAATATGATTCTATCAACTTATGGCTGAGCATTTTATATAGTTTCTTCAAATGAATTAAACTTTTATGCACATCTACAGGAGATATATTATAGCAATATTATTTTTATTAAAAGGGCAATTTAATATAAAGAAGGTACGCTGGAAGATATGACAGCTCTAAAGAAAGTAAAACCAAACAGTCACAGTAAACCTACTTGTTTGTGGCTAGATGAACTTAGCACAATTGAGGCAAAAGCTGCTTCTGATGCGGGAACTGTAGTAATTTTTCCTTTTGGTGCTGTAGAGGAGCATGGTAAACATTTGCCGCTTTGCACTGATAGCATACAAGCTGAATATATAGCCTTAGAGGTTGCTAAGAAAACTGGATCCCTTGTTGTTCCACCCATTAGGTATGGAATCTGTAATGCAGGACGCAATTTCCCAGGCACACTTTCCATAGAATTTGATACTCTTTATAGGATAACTAAAGATATTTTAAGTGAGCTTAGCCGTAACGGTTTTAATCGCATCATAGTACTTAGCGGGCATGCTGGTTCATCTCATATGACTGCGATCAAGCTTGCAGCCCAAGCTATAGTTCAACAAAACGTCGAGGGTAAATCCGGTAAAAATACCCGTATAATGGTTCTATCTGATTATTACTTTGCTGATGAGCTTAAAGAAAAGCTTAAAATTGACTCAAAAGATGGTCACGCTGGTGCTATAGAAACGTCTCGTGTGATGGCTATACGACCGGACTTAGTTAAAGCTAAAGGTGAGCGCAGTATTCCAGATATGCCAAGATTTGAAGTAGTTGCAGATCCTGAAAAGTACTTCCCTAGTGGTGTAATGGGCGATCCTACTCAAGCAGAAATTAGTAAAGGTCAAATAATGAATGATTATGTTATTGAGCATGTTGTAAAATTGGTTGAGGAACTAAAAAGTAGTTAGCTATCCATTATGCGGTTACTTTTTTTGACCCATGAGTACGCGATAGCCACTTTTTATAGATACAATTTGGAAATTGCCAAATGCTTCGGTAAAGATTTGCGGTATAGTTTTTTTGCCAATTTTTGAACGGACTACCATCTGCAATGTTCCGTTTGGATTCAGGATTGTTGGTGCATTACGGATGATTGCTTCAACTATAGACATACCTGCGCTTACAGGTGGATTAGATAGTATGCAGTCAAAATGTAAATCTTGTACTGGCTCGTAGAGGTTGCCTTGTCGTACTTCAATGTTAGGCGCAAAGTTTTTTTCTGCATTTTGACGGGCTAAAATTACGGCTCGTCGGTTTACGTCAGTTAAAATGACGCGTAATTTACGATTAAAAACTGCAGCGGATATGCCTACAGCTCCGTATCCGCAGCCTACATCAAGAACCCATCCTGTTTGAGGCAAAATCATAGATTCAATGAGAACTCGACTACCAGGGTCAACTCGTTTTATGCTAAATACACTAGAGGCAGTGAGGAACTCAAAAGATTTATCACGCAGACATGTGCGGATTAGGCCGTATTTTGGCTGTGTTTTTGGCGACTCGGAGTAATAGTGGTCAGGAGTGCTTGTCATCTTTGCTGCCACTACCGGTCTTCCAAACTTTTGGATAGATTCCTCTCTCCATAAGGACCCGCTCTAAGTTGGCAACTACACCATGATTAGTGTTGAGTATTTCTTCAGTAACAAGCTTTGATTTTCCTAATGCAACTGCTTCGCCTTTGAGCGTCATAATTGCCACTAGAGATCCTTTTTGTATACCACTCTCAACTGAGAGAACCCCAGGCGCGGTTAGGTTTGCACCATGGCATATTGCATCAACTGCTGAGTCGCGTACAACAATTTTTGGTATTAGATCAAGTGCGGATTCCATTGGCTGGATGAATTTTCGCAGTATAACAGGATCTTTCTTGTCTTGCCACTCGCCAAAGTGATAAGCAACATCATGCAATGTAACATATGTTGGGCTGTCTTCGTTAAAAGGTCCTGCTCGACTTCTGCGTAATTCTTGCATATGAGCACCTACACCTAGGATTTCGCCTATATCATAGCATAGTTTGCGAATGTATGTTCCGCCTTCGCAGCCTACACGTGAAAGAACATTTCTACCATTCATTTCAATAAACTCATTGTAATAGATACGGCGAGTTCTAATTTGACGTTTAACAGATGATCGTAAAGGAGGTCGTTGGTAGATTTCATCTTCGAACTCTTTCATCACGTGTCTTACGCGTTCTTCAGCAACATCACCATGAAGTTTCATAACGCAAACGTATTCTTTGCCGCTATAAAGAAGCGCTTGAACAATCTTTGTTGATTCCGATAAAGTAATAGGTAAAACACCGGTTACCTTAGGATCCAAAGTTCCGCCGTGACCGATTACGTCAAGTTTTAGAATTTTCTTTGTCCAAGCCGCAACCTCATGGCTAGTTGGTCCTGCAGGTTTATCAAGGTTAATAACACCATATTTAATGTATTCAGTACCTGGTCTCTCAAGAGGCTTATGACCGTACTTTGTATCTGTTGTATCTTCATTTTTTATGTGTACTTCGCGTTTGATTTCCCACGGAGGAACGGTTCTAGGCATAAGTAATTGGTTCTCCTTGAACAAAGAAAAAGAATAACGGGGAAGTATAAGAGTCTAC
>CAYSWL010000240.1:0-2722 GCA_964434745.1 uncultured Candidatus Bathyarchaeia archaeon
GAAAAACCAACAAAAATTATGACTATGGGCATTTTTATTTACTTCTTCACATGGCTAGTTGTTTGGGTCTCAATAACAACCATACTTATTGGTCCCCCTCCAACAGTGGTATAAGTATAGAACTATAAATTGAAGGGTTTTTTTACTCTTCTTTCGTGTTTTTCTTCTTTAAAAAGTTAGCAATGGTTGCTTGGCTTTTATCAGTGCGTAATGTTTCTAAACGTTCTTTTTCAGCTTTCTCTTGGTCAGCTTCTGCTTCTTCGGTAGTTTCGACGTTTTCTTTGGGTGTCGGTGTTGTAGATGCAATTTCTAATCGTGCTAGTGTTCTCATGCAATCTGCCCATGCTGAAAAGAATCCTCGGTCAAAGTCTCCGTGTAAGCCGTTGCGTGTTTCATCTAAGAAATTGCGTCGGTATCCATGAAGGGTTGCTTTGTCGGTTAAGTCAAGTTTTGAAAAGAAAGAGTAGTTATCGTTACTTTTCTGTGCAAGGTACATACCATACAAGGCACGGAAGTAACCTCGATTCCATTCGGTTTTTTGCATTTTCTGTTTTAGTTTTTCCAGTTCTCGTTCGGATTCGGTAAATTGCCTATCCGCTACGAGTTGGAAATATCGGGTTACTAGTGCTTGTGGTACAGGCATGTTTAACGACCGCGTTTAGCTGCTTTTTCTTCTTCTGTTACGTCTTCTATACCATTTTCTGTTACTTTAATGATTTCCTCGCCTTCAGGCAGATATGGACTTGAAACTAGTCTGACGATGCGTACTGGTCCATGTGATGCACGTCTTAGGTAGAATCGTGTATGGCTTGTATGTCCTACGATGTGTCCACCGATTGGATGTGTTGCGTCTCCGAAGAACTGGTCTGGTTTTGCCATAACTTGGTTAGTTACAACTGCTACTGCGTTAAAGGCTCTTGCTAAAGCTATGAGTTTATGCATGTGCTTATTTAGTTTCTGTTGTCTGCTTGCAAGCATTTCTCGTCCTATGTATTCGCTTCTAAAGTGTGCAGTTAAAGAGTCAATAATGATGAGTTTAATGTTGTTTTCTTTAATGATTTCGTCTGCGTTTTCCAGCAGGAACATTTGGTGGTCTGATGTGAATGCTTCTGCGTATATGATGTTCTTGACAACTTGTTCAGGGTCTAGACCAAGGTGCCTTGCCATTTGTATAATCCTTTCAAGTCTGAAAGTGTTTTCAGTGTCAATATAAAGTACTCCTCCATTTAGTCCTCCGCGTTCTACTGGAAGCTGAACGTTTACACATAGTTGATGGCAGAATTGGCTTTTGCCGCTTCCATATTCGCCGTAGAATTCAGTTATTGTTTGAGTTTCTAATCCGCCGCTAACGAGTTTATCAACGGCTTGGCTGCCGGTTGTTAGTCGCGCTACGTTTTGACGCATTTTATAGAGTTCATCTGCGCGTACAAAGTTTATGCCTACAGCTGAACGTGCTGCGTCTATGATTTGGAATGCTTTCTTTTCGCTTACGCCTACTGGTTCTAGCTCACGTGAAGTTGCCATAGCTAATGATTCTACTGTGTGATAACCAAGATCGCGAAGCTTTTGTGAAGTGGCTGGGCCTACTCCAGGAAGGTCTTCAATGAAGTCGTATTTCTTTCGTTCGGGAACACTCGCCTTATCTTTTTCTTTCTCTTTTTCTTTTTTACTACTCGTTTTTTGTTCGGATTCTTCAACGAGGCTGGTTCCTATTTCTTCTTCTGACATATTTTCACTTTCTCTAATGGTCTAAATGAACCAAAGGCGTTTTGCGATATTTAAGATTCACGAGGAAAAGTACATTGGACACAATGGAGTGGTCAGTTAAAATGAAATATAATTTTTACGTGTTTTTACCCTATTTTTACCCTGTTTTTAGGTAGTTTTTAGGGTGTTTTTAGTTATGCCAAAGTATTATAGATGGGAAAGCGAATGATGATGCAGGAATGAATATGCAGCAGCCATATAATATAGTAGAGGAGGTTGCTTTTAACCTTATCAAGCAAGCAGCAATTTACTTACCCAAAGACGTCAAATTCGCATTACAAAAAGCATACGATCAAGAAAATAGCCAGGCAGGTAAAACTCAGCTTAAAGCAATAATAGATAACATAGCTTTAGCTGAAAAGCAACAAGTGCCCATTTGCCAAGATACCGGCACAATAATCTTTTATGTAACTGCTGGGTCTTGCTTGAAAAGCTTTACAGAAGTAGAATCTGCGTTGGTTGCTGCAACACGAAAAGCTACATCTGATATTCCTTTAAGACCAAATGCGGTAAATCCTTTTACAAATCAAAATAGCGGCGATAATGTTGGCCGATTCGTACCTCAGATTCACTGGGAATTTACCGAAAGCGACTGTATTGAAATTACTGTTATGCTCAAAGGCGGCGGCTCAGAGAATGCTTGTGTATTGGGGATGCTTAATCCTGGAGAAGGTATGATAGGTCTTAAACGATTCGTCGTTGATGCAGTGGCAAAAGCCGGAGCTCAACCATGTCCTCCAACAATTATAGGTGTTGGAGTAGGAGGAGGTGCAGATGCATCAATATTTTTGGCTAAGAAAGCTCTGCTTCGACCAATAGGTGACGTAAACATTGATGTACAGGTGGCTAAACTAGAGCAAGAATTGCTTGAAGCTGTAAACATGACTGGTGTTGGACCTATGGGGTTAGGCGGTAAAATCTCAGTGATAGATGTGCATATTGACTATGCATTTAG
>CAYSWL010000241.1:0-2707 GCA_964434745.1 uncultured Candidatus Bathyarchaeia archaeon
ATTTAAATAAAAAAATTGTTAATTGTAGATGCTATACTCCAATGTGGTTTTCTGATATTTATCGGTCTTTCTTTTAGAATAGACAAATTGACAAATAATGCAAAATAGCTTCTAAAAAAGCAGAAAACATCCCAAAAGGTTGCTTCTTGTTTGGCTATGTGATTTACAGAAGGCTCATTGGGTTTTTGGAAGTTAATACAACCTACCCATTGGTTATTTTTCTTGAAATGAGTCCAATAACAAGGAATGCGCCTATTATGCCTCCTATGATTCCGCCGATTGCATGTAATCCTGCCCAGCCTAAAACGCCACCCCACTTAACCAAAGCAACAGTTGACATAAAGAAAGAGCCAATGCTCAAACCGGCAACAGCAGCAGATATTATTGAAAAAGCCAAAATTGAAAGAGTTATGTGAAAATTGTTCTTCAAGCAAATATTATACCCTACTCCTCTAAGCAAGACATCAAAAACGAAAGCGGCACCGATAAAACCTAAGAATTGTATCTGTGCAGGACTAATTATAAGTGTAATGGCAGTTGCTATCAACCCAATTATTGTTATTGCACCAAACTTTCTTATCCACCAGCCGGCCAATGCTAAAACAGCAAAACCAATAATATCACACAAAAAAGGCATACCCGTTGCACGAAAGAAAATAGGTGAAAAAATAGCATTCAATATTCCCCACAATGCAGAAAATACTGCGATAGCTGCAATTTCTTTGCTACTAAAATTAAACAAGTTCAACTAACTTTCCTTCAAGACTGTTTTTGATGCAGAGGGCTTTTTTGTAGTCACTTTTACCAAAACAATAGTTACTACTAATACTAAAACTGTCCCAAAGATGCCTGCAAGCAAAGTTGAAAGAAATGGATCTTCAACCAGTCCTGTTGAGTAATCATGCATTAAGCCTTTCCAAGCTGGCTCATGCTCTTCTACACCAAGATTTTCCGCTACTTTCTCTAATCCATCCGGTTCATTTGAAGCAAACGGGATGAAGACTACAAGAAAAAGTGCAATCAACCCTAAAGCTATTAGATACTTTTTCATGGTTGCACCTTCTTTGCTTTAAACATAAGAAGTCCACCAATTACTGACGGGTTAAGTCGTTTTAATGCAACAAGTAAGCTCATAGTGATAGCTCCTTCACCTATACCAATTATTATATGCCAAGATAACATGGCTGGAATTGTAACTGCTATTCCTCCAGCATTAGCAAACATTGACGATAAACCTATCTGGACTGCACAAGCTATTGCGCCCACCACAACTGAAAGCCAAGAAGCAGCAAACACACTTGAAGCAAAACTTTTAATGCTTTTTGGATTACGGTTCATGTACTTTACAACATAGAAACTTAATGCTCCAATTATTGCCATGTTAAAAGCATTAGCCCCAAACGCCATTAAGCCGCCATCAGCAAAAAACAGTGCCTGCATAAGCAAAACTATGGTCATGCTTAACATTCCCGCCCAAGGCCCAAGCAATACAGCAAGAAATGTACCGCCTACAAGATGCCCACTTGTTCCTAACGCTATTGGATAGTTTATCATCTGCGCTGCAAAAATAAAAGCACTTGAAATACCAATAACAGAAGCAAACGAGCTAGAATATGTTTGCCGTACCTTTTTCCACGCTAAAACCAAAAAACCAATTGCAACAATAAACATTACTATGGCTATTTCAGGATTTATGAACCCATCAGGAATATGCATAACCCAGTAACACCTTTTAGAAAAAAAGTATTACTGGAAATATAAAAACATTTATCGCACAATACCGTTTTTAATGGCTTGCAATTATTTAGTTAGTTAAAGGTTAATTGTTTGTTTTTTACTACATGATTGTTTTTCAAAATCCCAAAACCTTACTGTTTAATGTGGGCGTGGTGTGTTGGTTGTAACACACCCTTATTGGCGTTAACTCCACAGTTCCCTATTTTTTTGGAGGCTCTATAATGCGTTATCAAACAGATTTTGTTATAGAGCCTTTTAAGCCTAAATCTGCGAAGTATAAGCAGGGTCCACGTAGCGATAAAGGCAAAAGTCATGTTTACCCACAGCGTAGGCAGCCGCGAAGTGATAAAGGTGCTAGCCACAATTACCCACAGCAAGTTAAGCAGCCTGATAGTTACAGTTTAGACCTTTACTTATAATTTTTACAAAAAATATTCTTTTGTTTTTAGATTTAATTTAAGCCCTAAACCTAAGATTGGTATAATTATACTTTGATAGTTATGCCCTACAAAGATCCGGCTAAACAGAATGAAGCCATGAAAAAAATACAGGCAGAAAATAGGCAGCTAGCCCGGCAAATGAAGCAAATACTAAACATTCCTGATAGAAGGCGAAAACAGCCATGAGTAAAAATGGCAAATCTGTTTTTTTCCTTTCAGGCGACTTTTATGCCGCCTTTGAAGCCTTTAAGCTCTACAAAGACCAGTTGGAAAGCCAAAAAAGACACCTACCACATATCGCGGCGCAAGAAACCATAGCGGATTTAGATGCTAAAATAAAAGTTGCAGACTTCCAACAAAACAGGTTCTATAAATTGTACATTAAGGAGATACGCGGCTATTGACTAACCCGAAGCAAGACTACAAAGGCAGAGGCATATACACAGGCGAAGAAATAGAAGCTATGCTAGCAGCAGCCGACACTTTACCCACAGAATACTTTAGGCTAAGAGCTAAATGCCTTGTAGCTT
>CAYSWL010000242.1:0-2586 GCA_964434745.1 uncultured Candidatus Bathyarchaeia archaeon
CTTGATTCCCGCAATACTTGTCGCAGTTGTCGTGTACTTCTTAACTGGCGGTGACCTGTTCTGGACGGGCATAGCATTCCTTATTGTGGCAGCGTTATCTGTACTATCCAAACTATAGCCCCGATTTTTTTAGCAAACCAAATTTTTAACTGAACATTTTCCCTAACTAACTGAGAAGTTCTAAAACAGACAATTAATAGCTTGATGATACAGACATACCTTAAAAAAGATTCTTGACTGACGCTTAATGGTAATTTTGCTTGTGTTTTAACCATGTTTAGCTTTTACTTTCTTAACGTAAATCAGAGAAATCGCAATGACGCTTACGGCAATAACTACTATAATGATTCCTATCAGAGTCCAGTCTATCAATGGTTGATTTATTACGCTGAAAGTAATCATCGGCTTGCCTTCACTGCCTTCTTCTCTTAAGGGGATACTATTAGGTGTAATATCAATTTTCAGAAAATGTGAGCCTTCAGTAACATTATGTAAAACAGTAGTATAATTCACCCGCATAGTAACATACCAATAGTTATTTACAAGAGACGGAAAGATTTGAGGGCTACTAGCCGAAACAAGAGTCATATTTTGCCAATCGGAATCATCCAAGCTATAAATAAAGCTAATATTTTGATAAGGAATATAATGTGACTCTTTCACATATTCAGTACCGCCAATATACACGCTTATATTTACATCAACATCAGAGCTTGAATAAGTAGAATTCCCAACCGGTGAGGATACGGAAATTTTAGCAGAAAGCTCATCGTAGCTAAAGGGCACCTGAACACTTGATTCAGCACAACCAAAATTAGATGTAAATAGCGAGGAGAGGAACACAACAAATATCGTTAAACCTATAACTTTTCTATTCATTTTAATCGCAATTTAGAAAAATGCTTACTAACTTATAAATCTCCAGAAAGAACAGTCTGTTCTTCAGAGAGAACAGTTATTTAATTACAAAAACATGTCTCATTTGAAAGATATTGCAGGATTTAACATCAAAAATTGCACTTTTTTTCTTTTTTTAAAAAAATTATGACAAAGTTTTAAATATTAAATCATGTGATACTAGACTTTCGGTGATCAGTTGAAAAAACAAAAAAGTCTCAGTATATTTGCATTGGCTCTAACTGTCGCTTTTTTAGTTGCAAGTTTTAATTTTGCAAACGCCTTAGCAATAGACGATGAGACTAGCAAAATTCCCGAAATACTTTTACAATGGTCAGAATACAGAGCGCAGGGAAATCTAACTGAACTACACCGACTTAGAACTCAAATAGTAAGACAACTCGAATTGAACGAACAGGTAAAACCAGCCAGCGACGCTTACATACAATCTATGCAGAAAGGCCACAGTTCATTATTGTCAACTACCCACTATCTAACATTTGTAGCTGAATCTGATGATCTGTACTCAAATGGTGTGTTGATAGCTTGGGTTGACAATCCAACTTACCTTTGTGGAACTTCTGGACCAGATAACAATTGGGCACGCTTAGCAGCTATAGGCTATGACGGCAGCACGTGGGGTGAGGCTTTAACTAATACCCAAACAAGCGGGTATATTTCACAGACCAGTGAAATCTACGCTTACGCTAAAGCTGGACCAACTACAGGACAAGGCAGTGGTGAATGGCATAATTATCTCGTTGCTCAAGTTGCTTTTGACCCAACAAGCATGTGGGACTACGATTTTATCGGCTACGCAGAAGTACTTAGTGGTACTGCTCAATGGTATGACTTAGGAAGCACTTACTGGGCTGGCACATATAACTATGTATCTATATCTACAATGTCCCCTGCTGGTGAAAATCCAGTTGAAAAAAGCGATGTTATGGTTGACTTCGCTCAAACAGTAACCGGAATATAGGAAAAGAATTTACCCCTTTTTTCTTTTTCCTTAAATCCCCAATTTTTTTAAGCAAACCAAATTTTTAACTGCAACTTTAACCAATTAGCTTGTTATGACTGAAAAAAAGTTAACCTCGTACTGTGGACTCTACTGCATAGACTGCATTCCCTCTAAACAATGCTTATTTGAAAACCTACAAAAATTCGAGCAAGAATTAGGCAACCTTGGGTTTGAAAAGTACGCACAAATAAAAGCTGAAAAAACCCCAGCCTTCAAGAAATACTCCGACTTTTTAGAAGTTCTTTCAGAAATAAAAAACCTTGAATGCAAAGCGCCCTGCAGAGAAAACGGCGGCTACGCTGACTGCAAAATCCGTATCTGCGCCATCGGCAAGGGTTATGAGGGCTGCTGGGAATGCGCCAGCTTCAAAACCTGCCAACTGCTTGTACCAATAAAAAAAGTTCATGCACTGCTTGATCGTAATTTGGAGTTAATCAAAGCTGCAGGCGTTGAAAGCTGGAGCGCTAAACGGGGAAAGCATTATCCGTGGAGCAAGCCGTGAAAAGATGCCTTTTTGAGTTGTAAGGCGGGCTTTACCGTTTGCTTTACAACCATAGCTTTCATAAGCCTTTTATATTGGGTGATGGGTTTTGGATATTAACTACAAATGTTCAAGGAACACGGTACTATGATGGAACCAAGTAAAAAACCGTTGAATGTGCTGA
>CAYSWL010000243.1:0-2536 GCA_964434745.1 uncultured Candidatus Bathyarchaeia archaeon
TCATGTCCATGGCAACTAGCACGGTTATTTCGCAGACTTTGCGGGCTGAATGGCTTAACGGTCCTGCTAAGACTGAAATTAG
The DNA here is from genome assembly GCA_964434745.1 of uncultured Candidatus Bathyarchaeia archaeon. Taxonomy (GTDB): domain Archaea; phylum Thermoproteota; class Bathyarchaeia; order Bathyarchaeales; family Bathycorpusculaceae; genus JADGNF01. The sequence goes on from CAYSWL010000243.1 coordinate 83, forward strand.
CTGACTAGATGGGCGCGCCTCAACGGTGTGGGTTGGGATATCCAGCCCTCAACATTTAATTTTAACAAGGTGCCCAAAAAATATTCAGTCAGCTACTATAGCCGGGGCAGCTCTAACCCTTCAGGGCGGGTATGGTTTAAAGCTGAAGTTGTGAGCGTGGAAGTTCTTGTCAAAGTGGTTGGCACTACTCTTGAGAAGGCCTCTTTGATTCGCCAAAGCATGCGTGTGGAAGCTAAGCGCATACTGCACATGTACAGCGGTGTTGGTACTTTATAGGATTCAAATCCTGGACCTACCGGGGCTCCTCGTCGGCGCAGGATTCCGGGCTTAATTGACATGGTCATAGTTCAGGAGGGCACCCCAGTTGAGGATGCCAACATTTCTAAGTTAGAATTCAGGTTTGGTGCAAGCTTTTCACTAGCAAAATCGCAATCTAGCAGTTATGGAGGTTATAGTGCAAAATGTTTGGAGGTCATGAAGCCAAGTTCTACTACGTGGGCGAGGACCCATACGGGGTTACGACTGTAAATCCAGCTATGAAAGGCATCGAAATAGTCAAAAGTATAGCACCAGCAGTGAACCCAAGTAACATCAAGCTACGAGGCTGCGGCTCAAGAGACTTAAAGCAAATAAAAAAAGGTCTACGAAAAGTATGTCTAAAATTTGCGTTCAAAGTTTTACTATCTGAGCGTGTGGTATGCCTTCGATGTTGAGTACAGCTTCTGGGTGGACGTAACCTTTTTGGATGGCTTTTTCCACGCAGTTTTTGCCTACCATGTTGACGATATTTGAGTTGGCAATCATATCAACGGCTTCTTCGATTGTGACTTTTCCGCCTTTGTAGAATTCTTCTTTTACTCTAAAGACAATTTTACCTTCGCGCAGAGTTTTTCCTAAAACGTCGGTGTCGCAGATGGCTAGTAGCACGTCTTTGCCTACTTGTTTTAGGTTAACGTACACTTCCATATTCAGTTAAGCCCCTATAGTTGTTTAACGCTTGATTTTGCACCGCATGCGTTGCATACTATGAATGAGAGGCGTTTTTCTTTTATGATCTTGGTGTCTGGGCGTTTGCAGACTGGGCAAATTAGGAAGCCTTCCAGGTATCGACCTAATAAGCGTTCAAAGGTGTCTCGGGGAAATTTTCCTTGGAAAATTGCTCTACCGTCGTGGTATGTTGCGGCGGTGGCCATTTCGCGAGTGAGGAATTTTAGTATGTGTTGTGGGTCACGGTCTAAGGTGTCTGAAATTTCTTTGAAATTTGATATTGTTGTGCGCATTCCCACGGTTGAGACGAACAGTCTGGGCAGTTCCAGGCGTTCTTTTTTAGTTGTGCCTTCGGGAACTTGATCACGTGCCCGCTTAAGCAGTTCATCATATTCATAGTTCATTTTGCTTCCCCGAACATCATGGGCGCAGCATAGTATTAAACGCTTCTCTTCTAAATGCTGTGTTGAAAGAATTATATTGTGGTTTGTTCTATTTTTATATTAGCGGTTTTTGGAGGGCTAAATTTTGGTTGAAGCTCGAAATTGGGCCAAAACCAACCAGGCACTAGTCAAAAGAGGCTCTGTACTATTAGATTTAGATTTTTTAAAGAACTGGAAAGGTGAGCTAAACACTTTAAACTCTGGCAAAGTAGGAGGCAGATTCCTCTACCCACAAAGCTTCATCTCACTTCTAGCCGTTCTACACGCATACATTTTACCTTACCGACAACTAGAAGGCTTCATAGATGCATTAACCAAACAGGTAGAAGGCCTAAAAGTGCCAGACTACACTACAATTTGGTGGAGAGTAACAAAAACCCCAATCACATTAGACCCACAAGTAGACCCAAACCAAGAGCTAACAATAGCTGTAGATTCATCAGGTATAAAAGTGTCTAATCGTGGCGAGTGGCTACGCGATAGGTGGAAGCTGCGCAGTGGCTTTATCAAAATTAATCTAGCTGTTGATGTTGTAAGTGGCCAAATAATAAGTTTAGAAATAAGCGATAAAAAAGTTGGCGAAAAATAAAAAGCTAAAACCTCTAATTAGAAAAGCTAAGCAAAAAGCGTCTATAAAAAAAGTGCTAGCTGATGGGGCGTATGATTCGAAGGTGTCTTTTAGGTACTTAGCAAATCAAAATATTTTGCCAGTTATTAAGGTGCGTAAAAACAGTTCGTTTCGTTTTAGGGGCTGTTTTGTGCGCAAAAAGGCTGTGGTTTTTCATCTTCAAAATCTTGATTGGAAAGCTTAGGTTGGTTATGGGCGCGTTGGAAAGTTGAAGCTGCGTTTTCTTGTTTGAAGCGTTGCTTTGGAGAGTATATTTGCGCAACAAAATATGCTAATATGGTTAATGAGTTGATTTTGAAAGTTAATCTTTACAATCTTTTTATGAACCTAAACCGCTAATAGCAATCAAACAGCTAACGTAACTAGCCTAACAAAAATAAATCATTCAACACAGCA
>CAYSWL010000244.1:0-2525 GCA_964434745.1 uncultured Candidatus Bathyarchaeia archaeon
AGTAGAAGCATCCTTTTGCAGAGTTGGTTGCTAATGCTTTGAACCTGCCTTTTAGAGGCGCTACGGCCATGCAAGTATCGCAGGCGAATTTGCCTCCTGCTGCTTCGATAGTTTGTGTATACCCTCGACTATCAGAGAGTTGTTTAGCTGTCCGCGAGGTGGCAACCCAAAGTTCGGTGTTGGCTGAAACTTTTTTACCTTTAATTAGATCTGCTATTTGAGCAATCTCTTTAATCGAGCAGTGTGGACAGCCTACGCAGACAAAATCAATTTCGGATACTTCATCGTTGATATTGTCATAAGCATTTCTGAGATCACTTTCCTCGATGGTTACTGTGTCTTTTGGCGCCATTTGATTTTCTGCGCCAGGGGTTATACCTTTCATGTAAAAGAGTGGTTTAGCACCATAAGTTACCACTGAAGCGCAGAAAGATTTGAGTTGGTCGACATCGCCACTTTTTATGCCTGTAATATAGGGAATTTTATTTTCCGCCTTTTTTCCTATAGCGTAACCTAATGCACCCCAATCTGACAATTTAGACAAGTTTGCATTAACCTGTATTGAGATATCTGGTATGCGGTTTTGATCTAAATGTAATCCATAAGAAGGTGTTTTACCCACGAATGCTGCTGCAAGTGCTGAAGGCCCGCCTTCTCGGTTAGTACGCGCACCCAGAACCGAGTTTGCAAATGTTACAGCTGATGATTCTGACCATGCAACATGTTCACCATATCTTGGTAGATTTCCTATTAAGTAAGGTGTACATGTACAACTAATTAGTATGCCCATTTTGCTAAACGCTTCTATGACTAGCTTCTGTTTGGCTGCGAAGTCTTCACTTATTCCTAGCTGTTTCCAGTTTTCCATATCCATTCCTGCAGGGTTGAGGGTAGTTGTAACTTTGACCTTTCCGTCTTTAGCTAGTTCATTTAAAAATTCTAATCCTGCGTCTCCAAGATTATGGTATGATACTCCGGCGACCTGTACTGAGCCGACGTCGATAAGTCGTTCAGCCCCAAAGATGTCGCCCAGAGCGGAAAGAATTTCCATACTTTTCCTGACAGCGTAGCCCTCTTCGCCGTCAAGCATTCTTTGCTCTTCTTTAGTTAAATACATAAAAAAGGTTATAGGAATTTCTGCAAATCAACTTTTCGGTACTGTTCTTTTGTAAAACCTTTGCCTGTGGATACGGTAGGTTTAGTGGCGTCTAGGCCTGCTTTGGCGGTAGTAGCTTTTTTTCCTTCGGAAAGATCTCCTGATGGGTCAAGTGATGAGCCAGGTTGATTGGACAGTATAATGGTGTTTTTATCGGCTTGGAATCGTGTGGAGATTGCCCATTCGACATCGTGTGGGTCATAGATGTTTATGTCTTCATCGACTATTACACAGTGTTTGAGTGATTTATGTCCTTCAAAAGCTGCTGTTATTGCTTTCTTTCCATCGTCGGGGTTATTTTTACTAATCTGTACAACTGCGTGTAGCCAGCTACATCCGCCTGGCGTAATGTAGACGTCTTTGCATTGGCATACTTTATTGACTTCATTATATATAGTGGGCTCTTTAGGCATACCCATAAGGAATTTATGTTCGTTTCGACCCGCAAGTATAGTCTGGTAAATTGGGTTCTGACGATGAGTTATACATTTAATTTCAATAATAGGTTGTTGACGTATTTTGTCAATGGTGCCTGTTAAGTCTAAAAAGGGTCCTTCAGCTGTTTTTTCTTTAGTTATTCTTCCCTCAAGAACGAATTCACAATCCTTAGGTACTTCAAGGTCGACAGTTTTACATTTAACTAGTTCAATCTTTTCCAAAGCATTAGCCATCCCGAGTTCATCGACACCAGTTGGCAAAGAAGTTGCAGCTGCTAAGAGTACGGCTGCTGAGTTTCCTATGCAGATAGCAATATCTAGTTCTCCACCTGCATTCTTTAATGCTGTATCAGTTCCTCGGTTTTCAACAATTCGAACAGCAAAATGCTTTTCATCAAGTAACATAAGTCTATGGAAGCACATGTTACGGCTTCCTGTTTTAGGGTCTTTAACGATGGAAACCGCTGAAGGAATATACTTGCCTCCATCCTTTTCTGTGTAACGCATAATCGGCAGTTTAGTCAAATCTACTTCTGCTTCAATGACTTCTTGGCATTCACCTTTCTCTACTACAGTGGGCATAATGGGTCTTTCAATTGCCTTAGATAGTATAGGCAACAATTGGTCTTTAGTTGTACCTATTGCCCGGGCAATAAGGTCCTTTGATGAAACTAGCCCACCTACCACAGGATAGATAGATTCATTGACTTTCTCAAAAAATATCGGTTTTTCCCCAACTGCTTCTATCACACTAGCTATTTCGTATTCAGTTGAAATCGGTTTAGTAATGCGAGTTAATTCCCCATTCTTCTGTAATTGCTCAATAAAGTTTCTAAAGCTCAATGTAAGTTCCCCTTAACTTCAAATGGAACTAATCACTTAATAAAAGAATCGCAATAGTACGTTCATGTTGATTTTATTTTTACAATTTA
>CAYSWL010000245.1:0-1217 GCA_964434745.1 uncultured Candidatus Bathyarchaeia archaeon
ACAAAAATACTGTCTACGTTTATAATAAAAAAGAAAATATTAATAGATGTATGGTAGGTCTTTGCCTTTCTCTTTAATATCTTTTAATGATTCATATTGGGCTTCTACAAGTATTTTCAAAGCGTCAATATGTTTTCGGATATTATCAATTTCGTTGCCTTTTTGCAAAACACCTGATTTTTCCAGTTGATCATCAATCTTATCTACCGATACTTCAAGAACTTTGACTTTGAAAGCAAAAATCTGCAATGTATAGAGCAAACTTAGTTGAGCTGAAATTCTATCAAGGCGATCATAAGAGATCATTCTACCTATGAATGCTTTGATTCTTTGTTCCTCGGTAGCATTTTTTGACTGGAGTACTTGTTCATAAGCCGCCTTTTGTTTTGAGGCTGTTTCTTTACTTTCCTCAAATATTTTTTGTGTCCTTTTGGTAGTTTTCTCTAACAGTTCCAACACTTCATCCAAGCATAAATCCCCTTCTAAGTGCATCTACTTGATAAAATGCCTTATTTCACGTTTTCTCTAACCTAATGAAAAAAGTAGCATTAGTTCGCTAATGCGGCTTCTCATTCGAGCCAAATAGTTTGCGTTCATGCGCAGACTTATGTTTTGAACCTGCTCCATATCTATAAGCTGCATTACGTTGACGCTCCCTATTTAAAATCCGCGCATAAAGCTTAGATGCCTTAGTTTTCGAAGGCACTTTAGACCTTAAAGGTCGCGCTGGAACAGGCGTAAATGGTTTATCAATCTTATCACTTTTCTTTCGCCTAACACGTTTAACTGGTTGAGTTTGTATCTTTTTAAAAACTACTGTGCCGTCTTTAAGGTTAACTTCTTGCACTTCCCACCCTGCATCAAGCCAACCTTTAGCATGAGCACTTGATTTAGAGTTATTCCACCATGTTTCATTCCGGTACGCTTCCATTGGCAAATTAGCTCCTATTAAACCATCAATACGTGCAAAAGCTAGCTTTACTTGCCCAGTAAACGCTGCTCTAAACCGTAAATGAGCAGTTAACCCCTCATACTTCGAAGTTACTTTTGGCGAAACAACCCGACGCGCACAATGTAAACAAAGCAACAAAGTCGGATCACCACTAACCACATCAGCAACCATGCAATCTCTGCAATACAGTTTCTTGCACCGCTCACACTTCCTCAACCGACTAACAGAAAGAACCCGATGACAAATCCCACACTCATCCTTCAAA
>CAYSWL010000245.1:1317-2522 GCA_964434745.1 uncultured Candidatus Bathyarchaeia archaeon
CCTCAACCGACTAACAGAAAGAACCCGATGACAAATCCCACACTCATCCTTCAAAGAAACCGCATCCAAGACGTTTAGAAAACGTCATAAATAATAACGATGCAAAATATAATATTAATCTTCATTAAAATACTGGTGGCTTTTGTCAAAATAGTGCCCTAAATTTTGTTTTAATTATGATAAATTTCTAAATTAATTTGTTAATTTTTTTGTTTACTTTTTTTAGTGTTGTTGTAGTTTTTGCACAGTCACAAATTATTAAATTAGTTTTGGCTTTAAAATGGATATAATTATTTCTATTGTGGTCTTAATGTTGAAGATTAGAAATGAGCAAGTTGTTATTATAAGTGTTGAGCAATTTTTTCATGATTTAATTTGGGCTGTCTATTATGCTTGAATCTGATTTTGATCCCTTCTGGAAAACTGAAAAAGGTGGTATTATCTATAGAGGTGTTCCTGTTGCTTTACCTGGGCGCGAATTTGGGTTAAATCAGCGGTTGTCAGTCCTTAAGGGCGTTAATTATGGTGATAAAATACTTTCAATTGGCTGTGGTATAGCCGCAGATCTGAAAACAATTAAAGAAAAAGAATGCATTACATTGGGCTTAGATCCTTCAAGAAAATTTTTAAATGAAGGAAATAAAGCGCATAATGCGGATAATCTAGTTCAAGCAATTGGAGAACATTTGCCTTTAAAAGAGGGTTCATTTGATTTAGTTTTACTATTCGAAGTTTTAGAGCATGTAATAGCACCTAATATTGCAATTAAAGAGATAAATCGAATTTTGAAACCCGGTGGCCTGCTATTTTTGACTGTTCCAAATCGATTCTTTTTTTTTGAAACTCATGGAATCCGTATTTGTAATACCTCAATAGATAATTTAGGTGGTATTGGCATTCCATTTTTCTCCATGTTGCCTAATTATATAAGAAGAAAGTATGAGCGCGCAAGAATATATCATCAGGCAGAAGTAGTTTCTTTATTAAAAAATAATGGTTTTAATTCACTTAAAATTGAGTACCTAATGCCACCGCTTGATATTCTAAATAAGAACGCTTTTGTTTTAACTGCACGAAAGTTATTATTGCAATTAAGTAAAATCGATATAGTCAAAATGATAGGCGCAAATATTATGATTCTGTCTAAGAAATCTTCTTAATTGATGAATTCTATGTGTAGCGTTTGATGTTTTATTTTTTTACAT